>CAZDGY010000403.1:0-6176 GCA_964504685.1 uncultured Kofleriaceae bacterium
TCCGGCTTCGGCATTTGCTTTGAACGCGACGGCGAGTTCCGGGTTGACCGTTAGTTTCGCCTAGACCACAACGGCGATTTGCACCGTGAGCGGGTCCTCACTGACGCCGGTGGCTGCGGGCACATGTTCGATCACGGCGAGCCAGGCGGGAAATGCCAACTATTCCGCAGCCGCGCCCGTGACCCAGAGTTTCACGATTAATCCGGCTCCGGGCGGCGGCGGTGGTGGAGGTGGTGGAGGTGGCGGCGGCGTGACTGGCGCACCCGGGCCGTTCTTCGAGCAGCCGATGTTCTTCGACACCGACGTCTCGGGCGAGTCGCCGGCTGCCAACAGCGCCACGATCATCTCTGCTTTGAGCGCCGCAGGCGGCTGGGGCAACGGCAACAAGTTCCAGATCGACTTCTCGATCGTGACGCTCGCGGCGGATTCGTCGACGCCGATGATGACGTTCACCACGACCGACGACTTCTACTCACCGGACTGCGACGACGTGCAGATGCCGGTGCCGCCGGGTGGCAACGTCGAAGGCGAGACCGGCTATTCGTGCACCCAAGATGGTGACTGCCATCTGCTCGTGTTCGATCAAGACGCCGGCAAGCTGTACGAGATGTGGCGCGCGAACATCAACGGCAGCGACTTCCAAGGCGGGTGTCTCGCGGTGTGGGACACGACGAAGACCTACGACGCGACGCTGCGTGGCGATCAGTGCACGAGCGCCGACGCGGCCGGCTTTCCGATGTCGCCGATGCTGTTCACTGCGGACGAGGTGGCCTCAGGCTCGATCGATCACGCGATCCGCTTCATCATGCCGAACGATCGGATGCAACAGGGTTACGTCCGGCCCGCGACCCACGGAACGTCGACGACTGGCGGCGACGGTCTGCCGTACTACGGCTTCCAGCTGCGGCTGCGCGCCGACTACGACGTGTCATCGCTACCGAGCGCCGGTGCGCAGGTCGTTGCGCGTGCATTGCAAAAGTACGGCATGTACCAGGCCGACGGCGGCAACATCGCGCTCACCGCCCAAGACGATCGTTACTCGACGGCCAAGTGGGATGGCTTGCTCGATCCTCACGACCTAGCGGCGCTAAAGGTCGAGGACTTCGACGTGATCGACAACGGGCCGATGATTCCGCTCACCGGCGATTGCAACCGTTAGGTGTAGACTCGGCGCGTGCGCTGGCTGTCGCGGTTCGTGACCTTCGCCGTGATCCTCACGGTCGCTGGCGCCGCCGCGTTGCTGATCCGGTCGCGTATGCCGACGACGAAGGTCGGCCAGGCGTTCACGACCTGGGCGTTGTTCCGCGATGGCTCGCGGTTGGCGAGCAGCTCGCCGGTGATGATCGCGGGCGTTCACGTCGGCGAGGTGTCGCGGCTGTCGGTCGAAGCCGGGCTCGCGCGCGTCGACATGCGGCTCGTCGACGACGTCGATATCCCGATCGACTCGTGGGTGACCAAGCGCGCCGAATCGGCGTTCGGCGACAGCTACATCGAGATCGTGCCGACCACGGGCGAAGCGGGCGCGGCGACCGAGCGCCGGCTCAAGTCGGGCGAGCAGCTGATCCACGTCATCGAGGGGTCGTCGACCGACAGCGTGCTGCGAGCGATCGGACGCGCGATGCCGAAGGTCGATCACGCGCTCGATACCGCGCACGGCTTCATGCTCGATGCGCGGCGCTGGGTCAGCGGACCGGTCGTCGCGGGTCTGTCCGGTGCCGAGCGCTGGCTCGACGAAGGCCACGTCGAATCGCCGTTGGGCGCGGCCGAGCGCGCGATGGAGCGCGTCGACAAGGGCACCGAGCGCGCCGCGTCGGCGGTCGCGGATGCGAAGCGGTCGATCCCCGACGGCATCACCTCGTTCGATCACAGCATCACGAACGCGCGCAAGCAGATGGCCGACCTCAAGACCGGCCTGCACGATGCGCTCGATCGCACGCGCACCGGCCTCGACGATGTCGACAAGCCGATCCAGCAGGTCGCCGACGTCGTCGAAGCGGTCGACGAGGGCAGAGGCGACGACTTCAAGGGCGGCCTCGGTCGCTTGATCAACGACGGCGAGCTCGGCGAATCGCTCGACGACGGCACCGATACGAT
Organism: uncultured Kofleriaceae bacterium; assembly: GCA_964504685.1. Taxonomy (GTDB): domain Bacteria; phylum Myxococcota_A; class Polyangia; order Haliangiales; family Haliangiaceae; genus JABFXX01. The sequence continues at coordinate 2,095 of CAZDGY010000403.1, forward strand.
CGCGAGCGGCACGGCGAGCTTCACGAAGTTCCGCTCGTGGCTCGGCTTCCACGCCGAGTACAACATCTTCTCGCACATCCCGCGCTACTACGTCACCGCCGAGATCGCGGCGGCGCACGATAACTTCGTGCTCGTCGAGCTCGAGAAGTCGCAGCTCGGCGCTCGCCCGGGTGACTCGCTGACCGACGTCGCCGGCAGCAACACGTTCGATCGCGCGCAATCGATCGACGACAGCGTGCGGTTCACGCTCGAGTACGGCAAGCGGTTCGGCGGCTGGTTCCAGCTGCGTGGCGGGATCAAGGACTCGAACTTCGGGATCGGGGCGGACGCGCTGTTGCTCGGCCACGGCAAATTGAAGTTCTCCGCCGACTTCTTCGGCTCGTTCAACCCGCGACCCGATCTCAAGCTCACCGCTGCACTCGAGGTGTTTCGCTCGGTGTACTTGCTCGCCGGGATCGACGACGTGCTCAACAAGGGCGCGTACCTGCCGATCGAGACCGGCAGTACGACCGTCCCGACCACGTTCGAGAAGCTACGCTACGGCCGCGACTACTTCCTCGGTGCGACGCTGCAGTTCACCGACGCCGATCTCACGACGCTGGTCCGCGTCTACGGCGCGTTGCTCGTCGGGCTATTGTCGCGAAAGTAAGATCGCTTCACCTTCGACCGCGACGATCGGCGAGGTCTCGGGCGCGAACCGCTGCGCCACGAGCGCGCCGTTGCCCGGCGTGTCGACGACGTCGCCCGGCTCGATCCGCTCCCCGGCGGCAAGGGTCGCCGCGACGTCGCGCAGCACGAGTGCAGCTTCGGTCGCCGCTTCAGGGGCGACGCCGAGCAACACGACATCGGGACGACCGAACTTGCGCAAGCCGAGCGACCACGCCGCGAGCGTGCCGTCGCCGACCTCGTCGAAGAACAGCGTGACCTCGTGCATCACGTCGAACCCACGATCCGGCGCGAGCGCCGCAACTTCTTCGCCGAGATGCGCGCGTGCTGCGTAGACATCGATCACGATCGTCGCGCCTTCTTCGCACACGCACTTCGCGAGCGCCCACGCGGCTTGGACGTGGCCGAGATCATCGGGGTCGGCAAGCTCGGCTTCGATGACGTAGGCGTGCTCGGCCGCGAGCGCTGCGGCAGCGACCGACGGCCCGAGGTCGGCGGCGATCAGATCGGCAAACGGCGCGACGACCTGCTCGACGAACCACGCCGGATCCTCGGCGCGGTCGCGAGCGACGAGTGCGATCGCATCGGGCCCATCGCCGTCCTGCGGCATGCCGTGATGCTTGCGCGAGATCGGCAACGGATCGGGGAGCTTCGTACGCGCGAGCGCGATCAGCGCGATCGCCGCCGGACCACCGCCGACGACATAATTCGCGCGCGGCCAGACTGCAGTCACCGATCGTCCGCGTACATCGCATCGATCTCTAGCGCGTACATCTGCGCGACGACCTTGCGCTTGATCTTCATCGTCGGCGTGAGCTCGCCGGAATCGATCCCGAACGGTCGAGCGAGGATCGCAAACTTCTTGATTTGTTCGACGCGCGCGAGCGTTTCGTTGGCCTCGTCGACCTGCTTCTGGATCGCGGCGCGAACCTCGCTCGAGCTGTGGAGCTCGCCGGTGCCGGCGACCTTCTTCGCGGCCGCATCATCGAGCGTGACCAACGCGGTGAGGAACTTGCGGCGATCGCCGATCACGACGGCCTCGGCGACGAGCGGCGATTGCTTGAGCAATGCCTCGATGTTCTTCGGTGCGATGTTCTTGCCGCCGGCGGTGATGATGATCTCTTTCTTGCGGCCGGTGATCGTGAGGTAGCCGTTCGCGTCGAACGCGCCGAGGTCGCCCGAGAGCAGCCAGCCGTCGTGCAGCGTTTCGGCAGTCGCTTCGGGCTCTTTGTAGTAGCCCATGAACACGTTGCGGCCCTTGACCAGGATCTCGCCGTCTTCCGCGATCTTGACCGCGATGCCGGGTAACGCGACGCCGACCGAGCCGATCTTGGTCTGGCCGACCAGGTTGCACGACGTCGGGCCGGTGTCCTCGGACTGGCCGTAGATCTCGCGGATCGGCAGATCGAGGCTGCTGAAGAACTCGAGCACGTCGGGTGCGATCGGCGCGGCGCCGGAGAATAGGTCGCGGACGCGATCGAAGCCGAGCGCGGCCTTGAGCTTGCCGATCACGAGGCGGTCGGCGAGCCGGTAGCGCGCCGCGAGCAGGCGCGGAATTGGCTGGCCCTTGTCGCGCAGCACCGACACCTCGGAGCACACGCTGCGTGCCCAGGTCACGAGCCGCTTCTTGACGCCGGTGGTCTCGCCGAGCTTGGCCGACAACCCGGCGTGGAACTTCTCCCAGATCCGCGGCACGCCAAACATCGCGGTAGGGCGGACCTCTTTGATGTGCTCTGGCACCTTCTCGAGCGACTCGGCAAAGTAAACGGTGGAGCCCGCAGTCGCCGGCATGTGCACCGTGCACATCTGTTCGGCGATATGCGACAGCGGCAAGTACGACAGCGTGATGTCGTCGGTGTGGCGGCCGCCGATATCGAGCAGCAACTGCGCGGTGAACGACAAGTTGTCGTGCGACAGCATCACGCCCTTCGGCGGGCCGGTCGTCCCCGATGTGTAGATCAGCGTCGCGAGATCATCGGGCTGCAACGCGTCGACCCGGCGATCGAGCTCGGCCTCCGCGATCGAGTCCGCGCGGGCGAGGAATTGGTCCCACGACAGCACGTCGCCGCCGGCGCCCCCGGTCGCGACGTCCGTCGCACCTCGCATCAGCACGATCCACTTGAGCAGCGGCAGCTGGGCGCGGCGCGCTTGCACCTTCGCGAGCTGGGCGGCGTTCTCGACGAGCACGACCAGCGCTTCGCTGTGGTGGATGATGTACTGCACCTCGTCGGGCGAGCACGTCGTATAGATCCCGGCCGGCGCACCGCCCGCCATCATCGCCGCGTGATCGAGGATCACCCACTCCGGCGTGTTGAACCCGAGGATCGCGACCTTGCCGCCGCGCGCGTAACCGAGCGCGATCAACGCGCGTGCCGCGGTACGAATCTCGGCGACGTAGGTTTGATACGTGGTCGGCTGCCAGCGGCCACCGACCTTCGCCTGATACGCGATCGTCGACGGTCGCTCGATAGCCTTGCGCAGTAACCGATGCGGGATCGTGTCGCCCACGGTCGCTAGTTCTTCTTCTTGCGGCCTTCGCTCGCGTAGTAGGTCGTCGAGCGCTTCGTGCCCTTGGCCTTGAGCGCGCCTTCGGCGATCAGCTTGCGGATCGGTAGCGCGAGATCCTTCGTCGTCGTGCCAAGCTCCTTGTTGATCTGCTCGATCCGCAGACCCGGGTGCTTCATCACGTAGCTGTGGAAAGTCTCGGCGAGCTTATCGAGCTCGTTCGACGAGCGCTTCGCACCTTTGCCACGCGACGCGCGGGGCAGCGCGAACGACGCTCCGCCACCGCTCGTGCTGCGCACGGGTCGGAGGGCTGCATCGACCATGTCGAGCGCGGCGCGACGGGCAAGCTCAGTAATTTGTGCCACGAACCCCGCCACCGCCCGATTCATATCGTTCTGCAGTCCACTCATCTAGTGTTCCTCTCGTGTCGGTAAGGTCAGATCACTTATCGGCTAGCGACGCGCGGATTCGAGCACACGCGTGCTCGTGGGGCAATCTCGAACATCATTGAAATGCTGGTTCGAGCGCACCGAGCGTGGTGTAGACCACCGGGCCGTTGTCGTCGCTCGCGAGAAACTGATCCGCATACGTCAGGAAGTCGTAGACCGTCCGGTATTCGGTATAGCTGAACTGGACCGCGGGGTGGAAGCCCATCATCAGCGTGGTCGGCCGAGCGAGCGGACCGTGTTGCTGCCAATTCTCGTCGAAGATGGTGGTCATGTCGGCGAGCGACGCGTAATCGATCATCACGCCGTTGTCGGGGACTTCGAGCAGCGGCATCAGCGGCATCGGGCCGCCGGGAAGCACCTGCATCATGCTCGGCGTGTACGGCTGGCTGGTGTCGTCGATCGGCGTCCAGTGCGCCATGTTCCAGTCGTAGAGCACGTAGCCTTTCCACGCGGTGTAAAGAC
>CAZDGY010000404.1:0-6173 GCA_964504685.1 uncultured Kofleriaceae bacterium
CGGCGACCGTGAGCGTGCCGATCCGGATCCGGGTCGCGAGCTCGGCGCGGATCGCCGGCGGCAGGTTCGTCATTTCGTCGACCGAGCGCACGCCGTGCTCGTGCACCCAACGCCACGCTTGCTCGCCGCGAAACTTCGGCCATCCCTGCGCGACCGCGAATGCTTCGGCATCCGCGAGCGTCATCGCACTGAGATCGGGCGCGGTGGTCACTATTTGATCGTGATCGTGAGCTTCGTGGTGAACGCGTCGCGCAGCGTGGTCAGCCCCTTGATCGCGGGCTCCGCGACGGCGCGCACGCACTGATCGGCGGTCGCTTCGGGGCCGGCGGGCATCGACGGCGCGGGATCGACCTTGATCGCGAAGCTTCCCGCCTCGTCCTCGTACTCCGACGCGATATACGCGACCTTGACGCCGATCGCGGTCGTCAGCGTGTCCTTGTGAGTCGCTGCGGCATACGCGGTGAAGCACGCCTGCAGCGCCGCCTTGACGTCGGCCTCGGAGAACTTGTCGGGAACCGCTTGGTACGACTTGCCGGTCACCGCCGGGCTCGCAGTCACCGTGATCCCGGCATCGCTCGGCGTCGCGGCCTGGCGGGTCAAGTAGACATCGGCGAGCTGGGTCCGGCCGAGTGCGAGCGGATCGAGTCCGGCATCGGCGAGCGTCGCGAGATCCGCGAGCGCGTGATCGCGTAGGCCTCCGCTCGCAGGCAACGCGAGCAGACAGCGGTGCAACACGCGCGCGCCGAGCTCGGCGTGCTCCTTCTTGGCGCGACCGGCGGCGAGCGCGGTGCCGTAGGCGCAGTCGATGTCGGGCGGCAGCGGAATCTTTTCGCTGTCGTAGTGGCCGAGCGCGCGGTTGTACGCGTCGATCGCGCCCTCGGTGTCGTGGTTCGCGAGCGCGCGCCAGCCGACCGCGGCAAAGTAGTCGCCGACGGTCGAGCGCGTGACGCGCCGGCACGCGTGGTCGAAGCAGCGCAGCTCGTCGACGCATTGCGTGCTCGCCGAACAGCTCTCGTACTCCTTCGACTTCGGATCGCCGCGCCCGCCCGGATCGGACGCCTTCGCCTTCGAATCGCAACCGCCGAGAATTGCGAGCAATGCCATGACGAGCGCAAAACGCACCATGGCCGGCAGCATAGCGCGTCTCGGGTGCGGTAGAGCGGATACGCTGGCGCTACTCGGCCACGACGATCGTCGCGTCGTCGTCGAGCACCGCGGCCGAGCCGGGGAAGTCGGTTATGTAGCGCTGCGAGATCAGCCCGTAGCCGGCGCCGTAGAGGTTGTCGCGGCCAAACCCCTTCGCGGTCCAGCTGTTCTTGAAGATGAAGAAGCCGGTCTCGACCTGAGGCGTGACGCCATCCGCCTCGTAGAGCGGATTGCCGCTCGAGTCGCGCAACGGGATCGCGAGGTCGTCGTCCCAGCCGACGATCAGGAACTCGTGGCCGCCGCCGATCGTGTCGCCGGGGTTCGGGTAGGTGATCCAGCCGTTCGTGTAGTAGTCGAGGCTCGATGCCGTCGAGCAACTCAGGTTCCACGCCTGGCAATAGATCGTGGTGCTCGCCATCACCGGCGTATCGTGGGTCGCGAGCCACGCCTTGATGTCCTCTTTCTTGATCCCGGACAACGTGCCGCTCAGCTGGTACTTCGTCGCGTCGAGTGCGGCCTGCGGCGCGTCGCCATCGGTGTAACAGCTCACGGGCTGGGTCGAGCCGGTGCACTCCGGGTGACCGTCCGCCGGTGACCAGTAGTGCGCGTCGTACGCCCATGCATCCGCCGACGTGACGCCAATCTGCTGTGCGGCCGGCACGTTCGCCGCCGACGTCGAGTAACCCGTATCCTCGTGCGTACCCTCCTGCTGTGCGAACGACGTCTGCGCGAGCCAGAACAAGTACTGCTCCGAGTAGTTCGGCTCGAGATCGACGTAGTTCGCGATCGCGAGGTACTCCATCAGCCCGGTCAGCGCGAACACCGTGCACAGGTTGCGACCGCCCTGGCTCTTCGGCGGCGACTGCAGCCACACGAGATCGTCGCTGATCAGATCGTAGCCATCCGCCGGCGGTGTGACCGATGCCGCATGCGCGTTCGCCGACAGCGCATCCTGCGCGGGGGCCGGGTCGAGCGGGACGTCGTTGTCGACGCCATCGGAGCCCTCGCCGTCGCACTTGCCGCCCGTGCATGTGGGCTGTTGCGTCGGGCTCGAGCTGACCGCGCAGCCGATGGCGACGAGTGGTAGCGAGACGAGAACGCTGGTCAGGACGCGCGACATGGGAGTTGCCACGCGCGTGAGCACGCCGCGTGCCGACGCCGATTCGCGCCGCAGCGGGCGGCGCGCAGCCCGGGCGAGTGACCGGCTACCGGACTCGCCGGCTAGCGCAGGATCGGTCATGGCGTTGCGAGCTCCGCGATCTCGGAAGTCGACAACGCGCGGTCGTAGATCCTGACGTCGTCGATCGCACCGGCGAAGAACCGGCCGTCGGCGACGGTGTAGTCCAGCCCGATCGCGAGTGGGTCGTGGTTGGTCGGAAGCGCGTAGCCGGCGGTTCCGGTGTACGCCAGCTGCGCATCGATGTAGACGCTGACCGTGCCGGCGGCCGTCGTCGCGGCCACGTGATGCCATGCGTTCGTGGCGAGCACCGCGCTGCCGTCGACGAGGATGTGACTCGACGCCTCGTCGAAGTCGAGCTCGTCGTAGGGCGGATCGTAGGCGAGCCGCAGGACATAACCCTCAGACCCGGCGACGCGGTACTTGCTCACGATCCCAGCGAGCGCCGAGAGCGAGGTGGCGTCGACCCACGCGGAGATCGTCAGGTCGTTCATCAGATCGAGCGCGCTCGCATCCGGCACTTCGACCCACTGCGTGCTCCCGTCGAGCGAGAGCGCGCTGTTAGGGTTACCGGCGCGATCGGCCGCGTACGTCGCGCCGTGCACGATGCCGTCGTCGACGTTGCCGCTGGTGTCTGCCGCGGTGCCGTCGAACAGCCACTCGCCGACGAGACCCACGCGTGGAATCGTCGGCGCGTCGGCCGGAGCGGTATCTCGCGTCGCCGCATCGCGGTCCGGCGCGTCGCGAGCTCCGGCGCTATCGGGCTGTCCCTGATTCCGACCACTGCTCCCGCATGCGGCGAGCGCGACACTAATCAACATCCACGATCGTTGCTTCATGCCCGCCTGACACGCCCCGCCTGCGTTCTTGCGCGAGATCGTCGCCGCGCGGCCCGTTTTCACATCGCTGCAACATCGCTGATCAGCGCGTCGACTTGAGGATCTTCTCCGCCTTGGCCTTGTCAGCGTCGAAGTCGAACACCTTGTAGACCACGAACGCACGCTCCGGGTCGACGAGGTGTGGCGCGAGCGACTCGAGCGCTTTGAGCTTGTCGGCGCCCATCGTGATCCCGCCGAGCAGCCTCGCCACCTGGCCGGCGCGGAAGTAGTTGCTGGCTGCCGCCTCGCGGATCACGCGCAGCTTGCCCGAGGAGAACGCCTCGCCGCTGATTCGTTTCGCGAGCTGCTCGAACGTCCGATCGTCGATCGCGGTCGGCCCACCGTCGGGCGGCGGATCCTGCGGAGGTGGCCGCAATGGTCCCGGGCCGCCCGCGCGCTCGAGCTCGGCGCGCAGCGCGGACAGCCGGCCGCGAATCTCGGCGAGATTGGCGCGAACGTCGGCGCAGCGATCGACCGTCGTTTCGACCCGCGCGAGCTCGCTGACCGCATCCGCGAGCGCAGAGGTCACGCGATCGCGATCGACCGCGACCGTATCGGCACGAGCGGCCGTTCCGAACAGCAAGAGCGAGACGACAAGTGCAGTGCGCATGACCACTCCTTCGCAGATGACGCGGTTGGGTTCTCGTTCGCGGGTTCAGTGCGCCGCTGCAGGTGGGTACGCCCAACCGCCGGTCGGCGCGAAGCTCATGCACGTCGGGACCTCGATCGCGAGCGGCACCGGGGAGCGGTCGACGCCGCCGAGCAGGTGAGCGCCCGCCGGCGCGGCCACGTAGTACGCGGCTGGAATCGGCTGCTGGCCGCAGCCCGGAGCCGCCAGCATGCCGCACGCGGAGAGCTTGACCGACTGCTTGCAGCTGAACGCGGGCGTGAGAGGGAACACGCCGCCGTCGCCGTCGATGAAGTAGTCCGGCAGCTCGGGGCCACACGGCGCGAGCTTGCCGACCGGCAACCACGTCTGGCCGTGGTCGTCGATGACGCTGCCGTCCGCGGCCGGTGGATTGCGCGTCGAGATCGTGCGCGGCACGCCCAGCCGACGCCAGCCGTGCTTCGCGGCAGCGACATCGACGAGCGCGCGCCGGAACGTGTCGAGCTGGGTCCTCGTCGTGATCGCGTCGGCGCTCGCCACGCAGGTCTCGCCGGCTGCGTTCGCGGGGACCTTCGGTGCCGGCGGCAGCGTCGGCAGCGGTAGTGCCGGCCCTTCACGCGGCGTGAGCTTCGCCGGCGGGTCTCCCACCGCGACGGCGCAGAGCACGAGCAAGGCGAGCAAGAGGGCGGGCACGACGCGAGATGGCATCCGCCGATCAACGCGCGATCGGCCGCGCGGTGCTAACGCCCGTGCCGAATGAATAGCCACCGTACCCGTCTCGTCTTCAGTCGTTGCTACCGAGCTCACCTCCACCTGACACGCACCGCGCGAAATCTTGCGCGGATTCTTGCGCCGGCGCGGTTACGGCTTCGACGTCTTCAGGATCCTCGACAGGCTGAGATCGAGCTGGCTGGGAGCGAGGCCGATGAAGCTGTCGACTTCCGCGGCCTTGAGCTGATGACGCTCGACCAGCACGCGCCGCGTGGTCGCGAGGACGTCGCGGCGAATCTTCGCCATCTGGCGCGCGATGGTCGACTCGTGAACGCGGTACAGGCGGCCGATCTCGGCGAGGGTCAAGCCGTCGATGAAGTACAGCCGCAGGGTGTTGCGCTGCTCCGCCGGTAGCTCGCGCAGGCTGGCCTCGAGCGCTTCGCGAAACAGCGGGCGGTAGCGCGCCTTGATGTAATCGAGCTCGGGGTCGGGCGCCTTCGTCGTGTGCTCGTCGAGCTCGTCGTTGCTCGCGTGTCGCTTGTTGCCGCGGCGCAGGTTCAGCACCGTGCGCACGGAGATCATCCGCAGCCACGCGCCGAGCGGCCCTCGGCCCGAATAGGTCGCGATCCGCGGCGGCTTGCCGGCGTCATCCGCGACGAGCAACCGGTGGCGAATCAACTGGCGAACCTCGTCGGCAAGCTCGCGGCTCGAATCGGTGCGCGCGATGTACGCCGCGACCTCCGGCAGCAGCGTCGCGTCGAACGCGGCGAGCGCGCGTGGATCGCCGCTGGCGCAGGCGTGCGCGAGATAGACGTCCGCGGCGTGGACGCCGTCGACCCACGTGGTGACATCGCCCTTGGCGGGCACGCGATCGGCGAGCGCGCGCAGCAGCCGCTCGGGCACGACCGCGAGCGTCGACCAGGTCGAGCGCGTGGCGTCGAGATGACGGCGCAGCGTCGCCTCGAGCGCGGGCCACGCGCGCAACGCGGTCGCGGCACGGGCATCGGCCGCGATCATCGCGAGGAATTGCTCGGTGAGCGCCGTCATCGTTTGCCCCCTGCGAGCCACGCCTCGATCTGCGCGCGACCGGCGCGGGCGGCGGGTCGATCGGCCGTGTAACCGCTGCGCGCTGCCTCCGCGAGCTCGCGTGCGCGCGCCTGGTTGCCGCCCGACAGCGCGAGAGCCCGGGCCAGCGCGAACCGGGTGCGCGCGAGATCGATGTCGTCGGCCGGCAGCGCCTCGCGCAACGCGAGCGCGCGCGTCAACGGCTCCGTCGCCTTCGCGGCGGCGCCGAGGTCGAGCTCGCTGTCGCCGATGCCGGTGAGCGCATACGGCACGTAGCGCTGCAGCGCCGGTGCGTGCTCGGTGAGCGCGAGCGCCTGGCGATAATCGTCGAGCGCGGCCGCGGCATGGCCGGCGACCCGGCGCCCCTCGGCGAGATCGATGATCGTCTCGATCACCTTGGGGTGATCCGGCGCGAGCTTGGCGCGCTGGATCGCGAGCACGCGGGCGTATTGATCGACCGCCTCGTTGCCGCGGCCCATGTCGAAAAGCACGTTGCCGAGGCCCGAGATCGGTTCGGTGACGTCGAGCGAGTCCTTGCCCTGCGTGCGCTCTCGGATCGCGATCGCGCGCTCGAGCACGGCCACAGCGC
>CAZDGY010000405.1:0-6167 GCA_964504685.1 uncultured Kofleriaceae bacterium
AAGGCACGGCTGCCGATCGGCGGGCGCATCCCCGCTAAAGGGGAACCCTCGGACGAAGGTGTCGGCGGTCCTTTAGGAGCGGACCGCCGATCGATCGATCGTCCTCGGGTCCACGGCGTGGTGTTTCAAGGCATGGGCGAGCCGCTCGCGAACCTCGATGCGGTGCTCGCCGCGATCGCGGTGATGTGCGAGCCGTGTGCGCTCGGCATTGATGCGCGCCGGATCACGGTGTGCACAGCGGGCTTGCCTGGCGGGATCCGCAGGCTCGCCGAGGCCGCGCCGAACGTGCGGTTGGCGATCTCGATCTCGAGCGCGATCGCGGAGCATCGGTTGCGCGTCATGCCGATCACGCGGGCGCACTCGCTCGACGACGTGCTCGCCGCCGCCGCCGATCACGCGCGTGCGACCCGGCTCGCGCCGATGTGGGCGGTGACGCTGCTCGCCGGGGTCAACGATAGTGATGCCGACGCCGCCGCGCTGGTCGCACACGCGCGCGCTTTCGAGGCCGATACCGGCGTGCGGCCGCGGCTCTCGATCCTTAGCTACAATTCGATCGCGGTCGCCGACGATCCGTTCGCCCCGAGCGATCGCGAGCCGGCGTTTCGCGCCGTGCTGTCCGCGGCGGGCCTGCCGAGTCACCGCCGATATTCTGGTGGCGGCGACGTCGCGGCGGCGTGTGGCCAACTCGCGGCGCGGCGCTGACCATCACCACTCCGCAGCCGGTCGCGTGCAGCGGTCGAGGCTTTGCGCGTGCGAGATCTCGTACGGCGTCTGGGCACCGCATGCGGCGACCTCGCGAACCGGCGCGCTGCAGCCGTACTCGCCACGGAACCGGGAGACGACGACATGCTGGTTGTCCACGCAGTTCCACACGTAGACGTCGGTCCAGCCGTCGTCGCACGTCCGGTCCGGCGGCGTTGGCATCGGGAACGTGTGGTGGGGAGCGCGGCAGCAGCCGGCGAGGGCCACCGCGAGGGCGAGCGCGCGGATCGTCACGCGTCGACAACGTCGCGGCGGCCCCGGCCTTACAGCGAAGCGTGTAACGTTCGGCCCATGCATCCGGTCCACGACATCGAGGTCCCGGCGGATTTTCGCGCCTACTTGCCGACCGTGATCGAGATCCCGCGCGGCTCGCATCTCAAGTACGAGGTCGATAAGCCGACCGGGCTGCTCAAGCTCGATCGCGTGCTGTACTCCGCGGTGCACTACCCCGCGAACTACGGGTTCATCCCGCGCACGCACGGCGATGACGGCGATCCGCTCGACATCCTCGTGCTGATGCAGGAGCCGGTCGCGCCGCTCACGATCGTCCGCGCGCGCGCGCTCGGCGGGCTGCGGATGGTCGACGACATGGGCGGCGACGACAAGATCATCGCGGTGTGCGTCGACGATCCGGCCTACGCGCACTACGAGACGCTCGGCCAGATTCCGAGCCACGTGAAGCTCGAGCTCGATCGGTTCTTCCGCGACTACAAGTCGCTCGAAGGCAAGAAGTCCGACGTATCGGACTTCTACGGCCGCGACAAGGCGCTCGACATCATCGCGGAGTGCCGCGCCGCCTACGATCGCGGCGAACGTTGAGGGGAGGTACGCGCTTTGCATTTCCTGTCGGCATGCGCGAGGCAATTGTTACGTTCGTGATCTTCATCGCTGTTGCGACCGGTTGCAGCGACCAATGCAAGACGAGCGAGTCGAAGTGCGACGGGTCGACGGTGTTGCAGTGTGGAGGAAATGACACCGAGCCGTTCTATTTCGGCGGTGGTGGCAGCGACACCTGCGCGTCGGTGTGCGTCGACAGTGTGCAACAAGGCGATCGCGTCGCGTTCTGCGCGCTCGAGTCGACACCGGATCCCGCGTGCGTGGGCGAGACGGGGTGGTTCTGCGAGGGCCAGGACGTGGTGGCGTGCGAGGTGGGCTATGTCACGGCGCGCATCAGTTGTACGAGTTGCATGACCACGACGTCGCAAGTCGTGCCTCTCGCGTTCTGCGAAACGGATCTGACGTGCACCACGTCAGATGAGACATCGTGCGCGAACGGGATGCTGGGGGGCTGCATCGCTGGGCACGCCGTCGCGATGACCTGCGCCCCGGAACGATGCGCCGCCGTCGTCAAGGGCTTCAGCGAGTGCTACTAGCGTCAGCCCGCGATCGGGCTGGACTCGGCGACTAAGCCTTCGTGCTCGGCCGCTCGGCGACGCGGTCGTGCCACGCGACGAGATGCGGATGCACGGCCGGATCGAGCCGCAGCTTCGATGCCTTCGCGAAGTCGATCGCACAGAGCGCGGTGATATCGGCGATCGAGAACCGCTGACCTGCGAGATACGGCCGGTTGGCGAGCTCGCCGTTGAGCCAAGCGAGGCGCTCGCCGATGACGTCGCGAACGGCTTCTCCGAACTCGGGGACTTGCTTGATCTTGCCGGCCCAGAACGTGCTCGTGTTGCGGAACAGCAGTTGGATCGGCACGAGCAACTCGAGCTCGGCGTGGCGGTTCCATTGCTCGAACACCGCGCGCTCCCACGAGTCGCTGCCGAACAGGTTCGGCTCGGGATGGAGCTCTTCGATATAGCGGCAGATCGCCACGGATTCGCGCAGGATCCGCCCGTCGGGGAACTCCATGACTGGCAGCAGTGCCAGCGGATTCTTGCGCCGGAACTCGGGGGTCTGGTTCGCGGCGTTCGCGATCAGGACCTCGATCGTGTCGTACGCCACGTTCTTCTCGGCCAGGAAGATGCGGACCCGGCGCGGATTCGGCGCGCGGGGGTCATGGTACAGGAGCATGATCGCGACTGTACGACCAAAACTCGGCATCGCCGCGGTGGATCTCGTACAATTCCAGCTATGCGTGCGCCGGGGCTCCTCGTCCTAATGCTGGTGGTGGGCGTCGTGCTCTCCGGGTGCAAGAGCAAGGATGGCGATGCGGCGACCGCGCCGGATCCGGCTGCGATCAAAGCGCAGCAGGAGCTGAAGGCTCGGCGCGATGCGCTGCTCGCGGCGCGCAAGCAGTTACAAGATCAGCGCGACAAGGTCGTCGACGAGATCAAGGTCAAGCAGCAGGCTGGCGACGACACCAAGGATCTCGACAAGAAGAAGGCGGATCTCGACAGCCAGCTCGAGACCCAGACCTCGGACTTGATCAACACCCTGTCGACCAAGCTCGACGCGATCCAAGCCACCGGCGACAAGACCGCGCAGGTCGCGTCGCGCGAGGCCGAGATCGGGTCGCGGGAGCGCACCGTCGCCGACCGCGAAGCGCGAGTCGCCGAGCGCGAGAAGCAGCTCGCGCAGCGCGACTACGAATCGGCGCAGCGCTGGAAGGACTCGTGTGCCAGCGCCGGGCCGCCGGTGATCATCCAGGCGCCGGTCGCGAAGGGCGCGAACTACACCCGCAAAGACGTCGAGCCGCTGTTGAGCAAGGCGCGCGCGGGCATGGCGAAGAAGGGCATGCTCGGCAGCGACCTGCCGGGCACGGCACAAGGTCTCGAAGGCGAAGCGACCAAGGCGATGGGCGAGGGCGATTGGGGGCGGGCGTATCTCGCCGCGGCTCAGCTATCGGCGACGGTCGATGCGGTCAAGGTCGACCGCGCGTTCATCACCGCGAAGTACGCGCGGCTACAGAGCCGCGTGTCGAGCACGAAGCAAGACGAAGCGACATCAGGGCAGTTGACCGAAGGCATGAAGGACGTGCTGCAGAAGTACGGCGACGGCGATTTCGGCGCGGCGAACCGCAAGCTCAATCAGCTCTGGGGCCTGGTTCACTAACCGCGCCACCGGCGAGGTGATTGGGCCTAACGCCTAGGGCACGCGCCGCCGGTGCCGACCTCGATGCAATCGGGGTAGTGCCCGATGTGATCAGCGGCGACGCCGACCGCGATCGCGGTGACGAGCGCGACCGCGCCCCAGACATACCAGCGGCGCCAGATCGGCGGATCGATGTACGTCACACGGTCGGTGTTGGTCGGCCGGGCATGAACGTCGTGCTCGACGATCGGATACTGCTGCATGCCGACCGCGATGTCGGTGGTCTTGCCGTACACGACGTCCACGAACCGTACGAAGTCGTGATACTCGGGCTGCGTGACGCGCACCGCTTGGGTGCCCACCGGGAGGCTGATCACGCCGCCGGCGCCCAGCGCGGTCTTGCTGCCGTTGACGTAGACCGTCGCACCGGTGACGTCGATCGAGAACTTCACGTTCGCGGTGTAGCGATCGGGATCGAGCAGGCGGACCGCAGCGCCCGGTGCGCCACCCGCGGTATCGGCCGCGCCGACGCTGAGCGTCGTCGAGCGCAGCTCCTTGGCGGTCGGGACGTCGGTGGCGCCGAGGTATACGACCTTCGCATCGCCGAGGCCGCCGACCTCGCCGGTCACGACGATCTGCGCGCCGACGAGCTTGCCGATCTCGGCGACGCAGGCCGCATCGCCTTCGCACGTCTTGAGCAGCGGCTTGTTCGCCTTCTTGATCGCCTCGGCGACCTGCGCGGCGGTCACGAGCTTCGTCCCGGGCAGCGCCCCGATCGCGGTCTCGACCTCGGCGAGCAGCTTCTTCGTCGCTGCACTCTTGTCTTCGTTGCCGAACGTCGACAGCGGCGCGACCGCGACGACTCGATCGGCGTGCGCGGTGCGCAGGCTGACGAGCATCACGGCGAAAGCGAACGCGAGCGCGGCGGCCCGGCGAATCAGCATCGTTCGCCCACGCCGGTGACGTCGTAACAGCGCGCTTTGAGGCCGATGAGCACGCTGGTCGCGATTACCGCGACGCTCGCACCGACGATGAACCACGTCCGCGTGTAGAACGGATGGCGCTCGACCGTGATCGTCTTGCCGGTGCCGATCACCTCGTTCGACTGCAGCAACCGGACGACCACCGGGCTGACCTTCTGGAAGTGCACCTCGACGTCCTCGTCGAACGGTGCGTAGTCCTTCGCCGACACGACCAGCTTGTGCGGGCCGATCGCGAGCTTGCCGATCACGCCTTGGTTCGGCAGCGGGGTCTTGCCGAGCGAGTTGCCATCGAGCGAGACCTCCGCGCCGATCAGGTCCGTTTGGATCTGCACCGCGCCGTGCAGCTGTTCGGGCGCGAGCAGCTTGTACGCCGCGACGCGCACGCTCTCGATCAGCTCGTCAGGGCTACCCTTCAGCGGATCGCTCGCGATCCGTTGCGACTTGCCGGTCGCGACATCGACCGCCTTGATGTTGAGCACGTAGCTCGTGCCGAGGGCACCGACCGTACCGGTGATCACGACGTCGACGCCGAGCCGCTTGCCGATCGCCGCGAGACACTTCTCCTCGCCGGTGCACTCGCGATCCGATGCGGTGAGCGTGCGTTCGATATCGCGGCGGGACGGCAGCGGCTGCTTGTCGAGCCGTTCGAGCTCCATGCGGAACAAGATCTCCAGTCGCGCGACCAGCTCGGGATCGATGCCGAGCGCGTCGAACCGCCACACCGCGATCTTCTTGTCGAGCGCCTCCTCGGGCCCGCCGACATCGGCGCGGGTGAGCGATGGCGCGAGCGTCGCTTGCGCGACGATAGCCACCACGAGCGCGAGCACGAGCCTCCGCACCACGATGCCTTCGATCCTATCATCGCTAGGGCCCCGTAAACGGGGGCCCCTCGGCTTAAGGAGTCGGCCGTCCTTGCTGCGCCGGACAGCCGATCGGTTGATCGGCCTCAGGGCCCGATCCGCCGTGTTAGCCTGCAAACATCATGGCCGGGCTTCGCGGTTTGACACTGGCGGGCGTTATCGCCTGCGCGACCGCGTGCTCATCGATTTCGACGGTGCGCGTCCAGCCAGAGAACATGTATGTAGGTCCGCATATGCGGGCGATCGCGGTCGTCCACGCATCGATCTCCAGTGCGTATCTCTTATTCATCCCGATCCCGGGTCATGTCGACTTGGATCACGTGGTCAACCGCATGTTGATCGCGTCGGCCAAGACGCTCGGCGCGGACAAGGTCGTCGATATCCATGTCGACATCACCCCCGACGACGGCATCTGGGTGCTGCGCAAGCTGATCGGCTGGCGGTCGGCCGAGGCGAGCGGCATCGCGGTCATCGTCGACGATCACGACCCGGCTCCGGCTGCCGCACCTCCAGCGCCCGCGCCCGCAAACTGAGGCTGTGAAGTGGAGTTGTTCGAGCGTCGGCTGATTCTCGTCGTTGGCAAGGG
>CAZDGY010000406.1:0-6130 GCA_964504685.1 uncultured Kofleriaceae bacterium
GGCGACGTACTCCAGCTGGTCCTCGAACGCGGTCTTGGTGTCGTACAGCAGGCGGCCGATCAGCGTCGATTTGCCATCGTCGACCGAGCCCGCGGTCGAGAACCGGAGCAGCTCGGCATCATCGTTAACTCCGGCGGTCGGGGTGAACGCGCCCGCCTCTGTCTTGGGCCCGGCGGTCACTAGAAGTAGCCCTCGCGCTTGCGGTCTTCCATCGCAGCTTCGGTGAAGCGATCGTCGGCTCGCGTCGCGCCGCGCTCGGTGACGCGGGCCGCGGCGACTTCGGCGATCACCTCGTCGAGCGTCTTAGCCGGCGACCGCACCGCGCCAGTGCACGTCATGTCGCCGATCGTGCGAAACCGGACGACTTCGTTGCGGATCGATTCGCCGGGCAGCAGCGTGACGAACGGATTCGCGGCGTAGAACATGCCGTCGCGCTCGAACACGTCGCGCTCGTGCGCGTAGTAGATCGACGGCAGCGGAATGTTCTCGAGCCGGACGTACTCCCACACGTCGAGCTCGGTCCAATTCGACAGCGGGAACACGCGGAGGTGCTCGCCGCGCCGGACCCGCCCGTTGTACAGCGACCACAGCTCCGGGCGCTGCTGCTTCGGGTCCCATTGGCCGAACTCGTCGCGGTGCGAGAAGATCCGCTCCTTCGCACGCGCGCGCTCCTCGTCGCGACGGGCGCCGCCAATCGCGGCGTCGAACTGATGCTCCTCGATCGCGTCGAGCAGCGTCGTCGTCTGCAGCCGATTGCGCGACGCGCGCGGCCCTTTTTCTTCGGTGACGCGCCCGCGATCGATCGAATCCTGGACCTTCGCGACGATCAGCCGCTCGCCGAGCTCGGCGACCCGACGATCGCGATAGACCAGCGTCTCGGGGAAGTTGTGACCGGTATCGACGTGCAGCAGCGGGAACGGAAACCGCGCCGGCCGGAACGCCTTTTCGGCAAGCCGGAGCAGCACGATCGAATCTTTGCCGCCGGAGAACAGCAGGCACGGCCGCTCGCGTTCGGCCGCGAGCTCGCGCATCACGTGGACGGCTTCATCCTCGAGCGCGAGCAGGTGGGACTGGCGGTACGTCCGCAATCACAGATGTATATCCGTCTAAGTCTAGGTCGTCTAGTCCAGCGTAGGCGTAACGCGTAGATCGAATGCGTCGGTGGTGCGTTGCCACCCGATGGCTCGAAGTCTACGCATCGGTGTGGTGCTCGGTGGCCAGCTGGTCGAAGAGCGGGTTTTCGACGGTGCGGGCTCAGCTCGCGCCGGCAGCGGCGCCGAATGGCGGCGCGGTTCATTCGACGGTGCGACGCCGATCACGTTTGGCCAGTCGCTGCGCTGCACGCTGTCGGTCCCGGTCGACGCGGCGCCGCGCGAGCACGTACTGGTCGCCGGCGGCGTACTCCGACTCCCGCTCGGGATGACCGGTCGGATCGGCCGCTCGGGCGACCCCGCTGTGACCGCGGTCACCGGCGGCGAGGTCGTGCTCGATCCCGGGATGCGCGGCAAGCTCGTGCTCGGCGAGCTGACGCTGCTGTTTCAAGACATCGCGGCGCGCCCGCTCGTGCCGCCACCGCGGTTACCGGCGTCGATCCGCGGCAGCTTTAGCGATCGGATCGACCGCCGACTCGCGACGATCATCGGCGGCTCGATCGCCGTTCACCTCGCGATCGCCGCGTGCGCGTGGGCGACCGACGCGCCCGAGCGCGACTTGATGGAGCCGGTCGCGCAGGCCGAGTACACGATCCAGACGATCGACATGCCACCGGATCAAACGCCTTCGCCCAGCGTCGCGACGCCCGATCACGACGGGCCGCAATCGCCGATCGCGCCGGCCGTGCCGCATCACGCGCCCCACAGCGCACCGAGCGCGCCGGTCGCGCCTCCGGCACCGCCGAGCCTCGACGACGCGACGCGGATGGCCGCGATCCTCACCGGCTCGACCGTCGGCCCCAACGGGCTGACCGAGATCAACCCGCGCAGCCCGGGCGCGGATCTCGAGAAGCAGATCGAAGATGCGTCGCACCACACCGTCACGATCGGCGACAACGAGCACCGGTCGCGGTCGGGCGATGGCCCCCGAAAGGGCACCACCCGCCACGACAACCCGATCGACGACCCGCACTACGTCACCATGCATCACGGTCCTGAAACGGTTGGCCCGCGGGTCGATGTCGGTCCGGTCCACACCGATATCAAGACGACGCTGTTGCCCCAGGCCGTGCTCGACAAGATCAACAGCCTCTACATGACGGGGCTGATGCGCTGCTACAGCGCGGGCCTATCGAGCGATGGCGGGCTCGGCGGTCGCGTGGCGCTCGAATTCACGGTCGCCGAGAATGGTCACGTCACCGACCCGTCGGCGTCCGGCGTGTCCCCACAGGTCGACGCGTGCATTACCGGCGAGGTGTCGCGCTGGCGGTTCGTGCCGCCCCACGACAAGGACGGCTCGCCGATCGAGCAGCAAATCAAGGTGACGCTCGTGCTCGCCCACTAGCCAGCTGACAGCGAGCGCCGCGTGCGCCATGATCGATGGGTGAGGGTCAGCCCGCTGGTCGTGATGTTAGCGCTCGGCGTCGCTGCCCAGGCGTTCGCCACGCCGGCGCCGCCCAAGGCGCGGTGGCAAGAGCTGCCGCTACCGCCCGCGATGCCTGCCGCGATCGATCACGGCATCGTCGATTCGGCCGGCGCGCACATCTACTACGCGCGCTATGGCGCCGTGAAGAGCCCACCGGTGATCTTGCTCCACGGCGGCCTCGGCAACTCCGATCACTGGGCGTTCGAATTGCCGGCGCTGGTCGACAAGCTCGGCGTGATCGTCATCGACAGCCGCGGTCAGGGCCGCAGCACGCGCACGAAGACCGCGCCGAGCTACGACGCGATGGCCGACGATGTCCTCGCGGTGATGGATCATCTCTCGATCGATCGCGCGTCGTTTGTCGGGTGGAGCGACGGCGGCGAGATCGCGCTCAAGCTCGCGATCAGTCATCCCGATCGCGTCGAGAAGTTGTTCGTGTTCGGCACGAACTACGATGCGAACGGCTCTAAGCCGCGCGGCAACGGCCGCTCCGCGACGTTCAACGGTTACGCGCAGAAGTGCCGCACCGACTACGAGCGGTTGTCGCCGACGCCGAGGCAGTTCGATGCGGTCGTCGATTGGTTGCTGCCGGTGTGGCGCAACCCGATGGGCTTCACCAAGGATCAGCTGCGCACGATCAAGGCGCCGACCATCGTCGCCGACGGCGATCACGACGAGGTGATCGTGCTCGATCAGGTCGAGGAGATGGCGAAGCTGATCCCGAACGCGAAGCTGATCGTGTTCAAGGACACGTCGCACTTCGCGCTGTGGCAAGACCCCGACGACTTCGCGAGAGCGCTCGTCGATTTCCTGGCGCCGTGATCGCCGGCGCGGCGTATCATGGTGAGGTGCGCACGCGCCTGCTCGTCATCGCGCTCGCGTTCGCCGCGCTTCCCGGCTGCCGGCAGATCTTCGGCATCGATCCGCCGCAGCTGCGTGACGGCGGTGGTTCGAACGTCGACCGCGATGCTGCAGGCGATGGGCCTCCGGCCGATGCGCAGCAGTGTTTCGGCTCGGGCCCGTTCACCGTCTGTCTCGCTACGCTGCCGATCGCGCCGGCGACGCTACCCGCGACGCTCGACACCGGAACCAGCGTCGAGTGCGCGAATAGCCAGCCGCCCGGGTGGGCACCGGCGCAACCGGCAGCGTGCTTCGTGATCGGTACCGACGTCACGATCGGCGGCAGCGGCACGATCGCGGTGACCGGATCGCGACCACTCGTCGTCATCGCGACCGGCACGCTGACGATCGCGGGCACACTCGACGCGGCGACCCGCAACGTGACGAATCCGAAGACCGGTCCGGCGAGTGCGGCCGGCCCCTGCAATCCGTTCACGCAGGTACCGGGCGGTAACGTTCCCGGCGCGGCAGGCGGCGGTGCTGGAGGGTCGTTCGTCGACGAAGGCGGTCACGGTGGCTCGTCGGGCGCGAATGCGGGTGGCGCACCAGGCGTCGCACTGGCCGCACCGACGACGTTGCGCGGCGGCTGCGCTGGGCAGCCCGGCTCGAAGCCCACGTTTAATGACACCGTTGATCCCGGGCCGGGTGGCGGCGCGGTGTATCTCGTCGCCGGCACCGCGATCGCGTTCGAGCCGACCGGGCTGATCGACGTCTCGGGTGCTGCCGGCGTGACCGGCGGAGTTGGAACCGGCGGGAGCGGCGGCGGGTCGGGCGGCATGCTCGTGCTCTACGCGCCGGTGATCGGCGCAACCGGTGGCGCGTTGATGGCGAACGGCGGCGGCGGGACGAGCGCGGGCGACTCGGCCGACCCGGGCATGTCTGGCCACGATCCGTCGGAGTCGGCGCCGACCACACCGGCGCTCGGCGCGCTGTATTTGGTCGACGGTGGCAACGGTGCGGCGGCTACGACTGCAGCGACCAGCGCCACCGCCAGCCCGGGCGTGTCGGGCGGCGGCGGCGGCGGTGGTATCGGATACATCCGCGCGAACGTCGCGGTGCCGGGCCTGACGTCATCGCCGCCGATCTCCGTCGTGACGCCGTAGCGCGGTACGATGCGCGCGTGCCCGAGCCCGGCGATCTGATCGGACCCTATCGGTTCGTATCGCAGCTCGGCAAGGGCGCGATGGGCGAGGTGTGGCGCGCGCGCGACGAGCGACTCGATCGCTACGTCGCAGTCAAAGTCCTCGTACCCGATCTCGCGAGCGACGCCGAGCATCGCCTCCGCGTGCTGCGAGAAGCGCGTGCCGCGGCCGCGATCCGCCACGCGAACGTCGTCACGCTGTTCGACATCGTCGAGCACAAGCAAGGCGACAGCGACATGCTGGTGATGGAGCTCGTCGAAGGCCGCACGCTCAACGACGTGCTGCGCAAGTCGGGCGCGCCCGAGCTGCGGATCGGCCTTGCATGGATCGCCGGGATCGCAGACGCGCTCGTCGCCGCTCACGCGCGCGGCATCCTGCATCGCGATCTCAAAGCGGCGAACGTAATGATCGCGAACGACGGCGGCGTCAAGGTCCTGGACTTCGGCCTCGCGAAGCTGCGCGACGGCACGTCGCCCGCGCCCGCGGTCTCGACCGGGCGGTCGCCGCAAGCGATCGAGCTCGACGCGACGCTATCGCCGGTCAGCTACGAGACCCAAGCCGGTTCGCTGATCGGGACGCCGATGTACATGTCCCCCGAGCAAGTCGCGGGCGCGGTCCCCGACGAGCGCAGCGAGATCTACTCGCTCGGAATGCTCGCCTACGAGATCCTCGCGGGCAAGCCGGCGTTCGCGACCACCGGCACGATCGACGAGCTGTTCGCAAAGATCGCGAGCGAGCCACCGCCGCCGCTCGCCAAGGTGCCTCCGGCGGTCGCTGCGATCGTGATGCGCGCCCTCGCGAAGGATCCGGCGGCGCGCTATCCGTCGATGGTCGAGCTGCGCGATGAGATCGCGACCGAGCGCGATGCGTTGGCGGCACCGCGCATCCGCCGCGGCCCGATGATCGCGAGCGCCGCGATCGCAGTCGTCGCGCTCGCCGTCGGCGCGTGGTGGTGGCGCGCTCATCGCGTCGCGCCGCTCGGGCCAGGCGACGAATACGTCCAGCACGCGCTCGAAGAATACGACGTGTTCTTCAACGATAAAGCGTTGTCGTCGCTGCGCGCCGCGCTCGCGGTATCGCCCGAGCATCCGCGAGCGAACGCGTACATGTTGCTGTTCGGCGGCGCTTCGCTGGCGGATCGCCAGACCGCGCTAGCCGCGGCGAGTCGCGCTCGCCCCACGACGAGCGAGCACGGCAAAGATCGCGCACTACTCGATGCAGCGATCGCGTTGGTCGAGAGCGGCCCGGTTGCCGCACGCGCCGCGCTCGTCGCATCGGGCGCGCCCGCCGATCGCGAGCTCGCGTTCTGGACCGCAGAGCTCGATTGGCGCTCGGGCCAATACCGTGCGGCGCGCGACGAGTATCGCGCGCTGCTCGCCGAGCCGGGCGAACAGTTTCGCGGTCGGATCTACGACCACGACTCGTCGGTGTTGCTCTATCTCGACGAGCCAGAAGAGGCGCTCGCGATCGGCAAGCTGTATCGCGATGCGTTGCCAGGCGAGGCGGATGCG
>CAZDGY010000407.1:0-6122 GCA_964504685.1 uncultured Kofleriaceae bacterium
CGACCACTGCGAGCGCCGTCGTCGATGCGGCATAGAGCACCGACAGCCGGCACACCATGTAGACGCCGGCGGTGACCATCGTTGCCGCGTGGATCAGGGCCGAGACCGGCGTCGGACCGGCCATCGCGTCGGGCAGCCACACGTAGAGTGGGAACTGCGCGGACTTTCCGCAGGCACCGATGAAGAACAGAATTCCCGCGGCGGCTGCAAAGTGATCGTGCAGCCAGAACGGCATCGTCAGGACGTTGTAGTCCTGGCCCTTTGGCAGGGGCAGATTCGGAATGTCCGCGATGTTCGCGAAATCGAGACTGCCCATCCCGACCTTGTCGTGGATGAACTCGGTGTTCTTCGTGCCCCAGTACAGCAAGAACATGCCGAGCAAGAACGCGAAGTCACCGATGCGATTGACGACGAACGCCTTGCGGCCCGCGGTCGCGAACGCGTCGTTGTCGTACCAGAATCCGATCAGCAAGAACGAGCACAGGCCGACGCCCTCCCAGCCGATGAACATGACCGGCATGTTCGCGGCGAGCACCAGGATCAGCATCGCGCCGGTAAACAGGTTGAGGTAGCCGAAGTAGCGCGTGTAGCCCTTGTCGTGGGCCATGTAGCCGACCGAGTAGACGTGAATCAGCGAGCCGACGAACGTGATGATCAGGATCATCACCGCCGACAGCGTGTCGAGCCGGAACGCGAGCTGCGCCTTGAACGCGCCGACCTCGAGCCAGGTGTAGACGGTCTGAGTCAGTCCGCCGTGCTTCCACAGCGCGTCGTAGATCGGTGCGCCTTGTGGGGTCGAGCCGATCTCGACTTGCGAGGTCAGCGCGATGAACACGAGGTAGAACGCGACGGCGAACGCGGCGAGCACCGAGCCGATCGCGACGAACGTCACCGCTGACTTCGACAGCCAGCGGCCGACCACGAGGTTGATCAGCGCGCCGAGCAGCGGCAGCACGGGCACCCAGACGAGGAGGTTCTGCGCGTCCATCGGTTAGTGCCTCAACGTCGTCAGGCGGTCGACGTCGACATTGCGCCGACCGCGAAACACCGCGACGACGATCGCGAGACCGACCGCGGCCTCGGCGGCGGCGACGCCGATCACGATCAGCGCGAACGTGTGCGCCGACATCGCTTCGGTACCGCCCCACATCCGCGCGAACGTGATCAACGTCATGTTCGCGGCGTTGAGCATGAGCTCGACGCTCATCAACATGATGAGCGCGTTGCGCCGGATCAGCACGCCGGCGACGCCGATCAGGAACAGCACCGCGGCGAGCGCGAGGAAGTGGCCGTAGCCGATGTTGAACAGCAGGTCGCTCATGCGTCACCCGTTTCGTCGTCGCCAGCCGGCAGCGGCCGAGCGATCGCGATCGCGCCGACCACGGCGACGAGCAACAAGATCGAGATCGCCTCGAACGGGAACAAGCCCGGGCCGAACAGATCGGTGCCGACCGCGGCGACCGAGCCCCAGTCATGGCCTTCAGGCGTCGGCAGCGGCGCCGCCGCCGCATTCGCGGGAACATGAACGTGCGCGAGCAACATCACGAGCCGCGCGACGAGATAGAGGATCGCGATGCCGGCGATCGCCTGCCCGACCCGACCCGTCGGTGCGACCGGCTCGTCCTCGGGTCGGTTCAAAATCATGATGACGAACACGAACAGCACCATGATCGCGCCGGCGTAGACCAGCAGCTGCACGACCGCGAGGAAGTGCGCGTACAGCATCATGTAGACCGCGGCGATGCCGAGGAAGCTGCCGACCATGCCCATCACCGCGACGATCAAGTTGCGGCGAGTGACGACGAACAGCGCGCCACCGATCGACGCCGCAGCGAACGCCCAGAATAACAGCGCCATGCCGGCGCCATGGGACTCGACGCGATCGCCGTGAGGACTGCGCGTCACGTCGGACTCTTGGTTGACCGAGATGACGTGGGGCTGCGTGGCGTTTGCCTTCGCGCCTTCGGGCGCCGGTTGCGCGAACGCCTGCGTTGCGAACGCGAAGCCGAGCACGAGCGTCAACAGCGTGACCGCGGCGAGGATGCGCGCCGACACTAGGCCGCCGCCTTTTTGATCTTGGCCTCGAAGTCGGCGCGGAACTTCGTGAGGAAGCCGAGCATCGGCCACGCGGCGGCGTCACCGAGCGCGCAGATCGTGTTGCCGGCGATGCCGTGGGCGATCGATGCGAGCAACTCGAGGTCGGTCGACTTGCCGTTGCCGTCGGCGACCCGGCGCGCAACCTTCTCGAGCCAACCGGTGCCCTCGCGACACGGCGTGCACTGCCCGCACGATTCGTGTGCGAAGAACTTCATGATCCGCCACGTCGCCTTCGGGATGTCGGCCTGATCGTCGAGCACGACGATGCCACCCGAGCCGGCCATCGACCGCAACATCCGGCCGCCGCCCAGATCGAACTGTTGTCCCGGGCGCACCATCACGGGCTTGATCCGCTCGTCGGTCTGCAGCGCATCGAACTCGCACGGCACGTCGAGCTCGGAGTCGTCGAGCGGCGGCATCGACACGCCGCCCGGGATCACCGCTTTGACCTTGCGGCCGTTCGGCACTCCGCCGCACACCTCGTCGATGATCTTGCGGAACGTGATGCCCATCGGCAGCTCGAACACGCCTGGCTTCGCGACGTGACCGGACACGCAGACGATGCGCGTGCCACCCGAGCGGCCCATGCCGAGCTCGTTGAACCACGCGCCGCCCTTCTCGATGATCGCGGGCACGTTCATCAGGGTCTCGACGTTGTTGACGATCGTCGGGTTGCCGAACAGGCCTTTGACCGCGGGGAACGGCGGCTTCAACCGCGGCTGACCGCGCATGCCCTCGAGCGAGTTGAGCAACGCGGTCTCTTCACCGCAAATGTAGGCGCCGGCACCGCGATGCACGGTGAGCTGGACCTCGATCCCGGTGCCGAGGATGTTCTTGCCGAGGTAGCCCTTGCCGTAGGCTTCTTTGACCGCAGCCTCGAGCACGAGGTACTCGCGCATCATCTCGCCGCGGATATAGATGTAGTTGTGCACGGCCTTGAGCGCGTGCGCCGCGATGATCATGCCCTCGATCAGCAGGTGCGGATCCCAGAACACGAGCAGGCGATCCTTGCAGGTGCCCGGCTCGGACTCGTCGGCGTTGCACACGAGGTGGACTTGCTTGGCGTCCTTCGGGACGAAGCCCCACTTCACGCCGGTCGCGAATCCTGCGCCGCCGCGGCCGCGCAGGTTCGACGCCTTGACCTCGTTCTGGATGTCTTCGGGCTTCATCGCGAGCGCTTTGCGCAGCACGCTGTAGCCGCCAGTCTTCTCGTAGCCGGCGATCGTGCGCGCGGCGTCGTTACCGAACCGAGCGGTGACGATCTTCGTGGTCATGTCGGCCGGCACTAGACGACCTCCGACTCGGGATGCGGCGAGGCTTTGAGCTCGTCGATGATCTTGCCGACGTCGCCCGGCTTGATGTCGTGGAAGTACTTCGTCCCGACGACCGCACACGGGGCGTACTCGCACGCGGCGATGCACTCTTCTTCGACGAGCTGGAAGTCCTTGGTCGATTGCCCACGCTTGACGCCGAGCTTCTGCTCGAAGGCCTCGAGCACGTCGTAGCCGCCGCGCAACATGCACGAGATGTTCGTGCACATCCGGATCGTCTGAGTGCCGGCCGGCTCGCGGCGGAACATCGTGTAGAACGTCGCGACGCCGTAGACGTGGGCGTACGGCAGATCGAGCGTCCGTGCGACGAGCTTGAGCGCGTCGTCCGACAGGTGACCGTGCTCTTTTTGCGCGAGGTGAAGCGCGGCGAGCACGACGGGCTGCTTCGAGCCAGCGGCCAGATAGCGCTCGCACAGCGCCGCGATCTTGGCCTGGGCGTCCGCGGAGAATTCGAGGGACATCGGGCTGTTGCCTTCTAATAAGCGAGCGGGCGAAACATAGAGGGCCTGAGCCCAGCAGGTCAACGGAACGGCCGCTCAAAGCGAAGAGCAGATCCGTGGTAAATGGGTCGCGGATGGCCCCAGCTGCGGAGCTGACGCGGATCGAGCGGCTCGCGCTGCGGTTCACCGAATTCGCGAACGAGACTCCGCCCGGTAAGTGGCTGCAGACCCGATTCCTGCGCGGGTTCTCGTACGTGTGGGTCCGCGCGTTGCTCGCACGCCGCATGCTGTGCGAGGGGCTCGACGAGATGATCGCGCTGCGCCCCGAAGCCGGCGTGTTGTTCGTTTCGAACCACCGCAGCTTCTTCGACCAATACGCGATGTTGCTCGCTTGCTACATGGGCCCGGTGCCGTGGGCGCGGCAGCTCAACTTCCCGGTGCGGGCGAACTTCTTCTATGACCAGCCGCTCGGCTTCGCGGTCAACGTGTTCGTCGCCGCCGGCGCGATGTATCCGCCGGTCTATCGCCAGGCCGAGCGCCGCGCGCTCAACGACGAAGCGCTCGACAAGATGGTCGAGATCCTCGGGCGCCCCGGCTCGGTGCTCGGCATGCACCCCGAAGGCACCCGCGGCAAAGGCGACGATCCGTACTCGTTCCTTCCGGCACAGCCCGGCGTCGGCAAAGTCGCGCTGCTCGGCCGCCCGACCGTGATCCCGACGTTCATCCTCGGCCTTGGCAACAACATCGCCGAGGACATCAAGTGGAACTTCGAAGCGGTCGGCCGGCGCGCTCATGCGGTGATCTCGGTGTTCGGCCCACCGATCGACTACGCCGACCTGCTCGCCGAGAAGCCGCGACCCGCTCTCTATAAGAAGGCCGCCGATCGGTTCATGGCCGGGATTCGCGCCGCGTCAGAGCGCGAGAAAGCGCTGCGCGCCGATCTTGTCGCCGGCCGGATCTCCGACGACGATCCGCGGTGGATCGCGAATCGCGGCGCTGGCGTGCTGTACGCGTTCGAAGGCAAAGAGCTGTAGCCCCTCGTGTTAAACTGAACGGGCATTGCCGGTCGGGGACGACGACACGATCGCGGGGAGCTCGCTGCCTAGCGGGACCGCGACCTCGGACAGCGAAGCCGGCGAGCTGATCGCCGGCCGCTACAGGATCGTCCGGTGGATCGGCGGCGGCGGCATGGGCCGCGTTTACGAGGCGTTCGACACCGAGCTCGAAGAGCGGATCGCGCTCAAGGTCTTGAAGGCTGGCCTGTCGGCGGAGGCGATCGAGCGGTTCCGTCGCGAGGTCAAGCTGACCCGGCGGATCCAACATCGCAACGTCGCGCGCATGCACGACATCGGCGATCACGACGGCGAGAAGTTCCTGACGATGGAGCTGATCGACGGCCAGTCGCTGACCGGCGACGTCGGGATGGCACCGATAACGTGGGAGCGGCTCAAGACCATCGCCGAGCAGATATGCGACGGGCTCGCGGCCGCCCACGCCGCGGGCGTCATCCATCGCGATCTCAAACCGGACAACGTGATGGTCGAGCGGGTCACCGGGCGCGTCGTGATCACCGACTTCGGCATCGCGCGCAGCGAGGACGATCCGAGCGTGACCCGGATCGGCGCGGTGATCGGCACGCCGCGCTACATGGCGCCGGAGCAACTCGCGGGCGCGGAGCTCGATGGCCGCAGCGATCTGTTCGCGCTCGGCGTCATGCTGTTCGAGCTCGCGACCGGGCGGCGGCCGTGGGACGGCGATACGGCGGTCGCGATCGCGGTCGCTCAGGCGACGCAACCGCCGCGCTCGCTCGACACCGCGATCACGCCGATTCCCGCGTCGTTCGTCGCGGTGATCGCAGCGTGCCTTCAGCTCGATCCGGCGAAACGGCCGGCGGGTGCCGCCGAGGTCCGCGATGCGATCGCGGCGGGTGGCGAACCGGTGTCCTCGGCTGGACTCGAGACGCGGGCGTCGCGAGCGTCGAAACCAAAACGCACGCTGACCCCGCCGCCGCCGAGCCAGACGATCACGCTCGCCGAGCCGACGACGCTCGCGGTCGTGCCGATCGCGTGCGCGCCGACCGACGAATACCTCGCCGACGGCTTGGTCGAAGACATGATCGACACGTTGTCGGGCACGGTCGGGCTGCGCGTTCGCCCCGCCGGCATCGTCAGGACGCGACCCGAGCCCGATCCGCGCGAGTTGGGTGCGCGGCTCAACGTCGATCACGTCGTGATCGGCTCGCTGCGCCGTACCG
>CAZDGY010000408.1:0-6115 GCA_964504685.1 uncultured Kofleriaceae bacterium
GCTCTCGAGCAGCGGCGCCGGCATCGCGGCGCAGTTGATCGCGACGAACGGCTTGTCGCGCCGGTCAGAAAGGTCGTGGAGGGCGCGCGCTACGAGCTCTTTGCCGGTGCCGGTCTCGCCGGTGATCAACACGGTGGCATCGCTCTCGGCGACGCGCTCGATCATGTCGATCGTCGCGCGAATCTCGGGGCTCGACCCCGCGATCCTGTGGCGCGGAACATCCTTGTTGTGCGCGGAACGCAGGCTCGCGAGCTCGAGCTTGAGCGCTTGGTGCTCGATCGCGCGCGTCGCTGCGATCGCGAGCGCGTCGATCCGAACCGGCTTGGTGATGTAGTCGTAAGCGCCAGCGCGAATCGCGGCGATCGCGGTTTCGACCCCCGAGGCGCCGGTGATCACGATCGCCAGCGTGTCCGGGTAGTCGCGCGCGATCTCGGCACACAGCTCGATTCCAGAGCCGCCCGCCATGTTGACGTCGGTAATCACGAGCGCGGCGGTTTGCGCGCGCAGCTGTTGCACACAGGCCGCAGCCGAATGCACGGCACTCGCATCAAAGCCGCGCCGGCGCAACGCCTCGCACAACAAGTCCGCGGTGTCGACTTCGTCGTCGACGATCAAGATCCGTCCTCGCATCTACCCTCGCCTTCCGAGCTCAGTCTTGGTGGTCCGGGTGAGTGAACAACCGAGTGATCGTCGCACCCACCGCGGCCATCAGCGCGGAGCGCAACGTCGCACGCAGCATGCCTTCGGACCTAGGGGAATCCGCCGGACCGGCCGTGAGCAGCTTGGGGCGCGCTCCGCGACCGACGAGATAGCCCGCAGCGACGGCAAACCCGACCTGAACCCAGCGATTCTCGAGATACGTGCGCGGCGAGATCAACGTCTTTGCGCGTGACATCCGCGCTTGGAGCTCGCCCAGGCTCGCGGCGAGACGTTCTCGCGCTTCGTCGATCCGCGCGCCCAGGCTGTGATGGGTCGCAACCGCGGTGGATGGATCGGTCGACGTCGTCATGGAGCTTCTCCGTGCGTGTTGTCCGAGATCCATGCGACGTCGTCCTTGACGCGATCGGCGGCGCGCCCGGCGGCTTCACCCGTCGTATGGGCTTTGCGTTGAGCGCGGCGCACGAGTGCGATACCGAGCGCCGCGCCCGCGACCGTGACGATCCAGAACGCCGCCCATGCGGGCAGGCCGAGTGCGATCAAGGTCTCGGCGAGAGAGAGCCCGATCAGCAGCGTCGTGACGATCATGACGCTCAGCGCGAGCAGCGTCGAAGTCAGCGCGGCGCCGAGACTCGACAGCCGCTGCCCCATGTCCTCTTGGAGAGCGTCGAGATGAGCGCCGACTAGCGCTCGAGTGTCGTCGATGATCGAGCCGACCAGGTCGACAGTGCCGCGATCGCCGACAGCCTCGTTTACGGAAAGACGCGTCACCAGCGCTCAGCTGTGCACCGGACGTGCCGCGTCGACAAGCGCCTGAGCATCGGTTTCGCAGCCATGTGAGGCGCACGCGCTCGAATCGACTTGCTGTTTCGCTCACCGAGCGCGAACGCTCACAGCGGCCTCACCCGTCGGCCGCGAGCGCGGTGCCGGATCGAGCGCAGCTAGCACGACGGTGCGCAGTGCCGCGAGCGTGAACGGCTTGTACAGCAGGAACGCCTGGCCACCGAGGTCGGCGACGTCGTCAACGAGCGCGCGAGTTCGCAGCGCGGTCGTGACGATCACCGGGCCCAGGTGCCCACCCTTGCGTGCACGTCGCATCGCCTGCACCCCCGTCATCGACGGCATCGACACGTCGGTGACGACGAGATCGAATCCGTTGTGGCGAGTGAGCTGTTCGAGGAGCTCGTCGCCGCTGCGGGCCTCGATGGCTTCGATCCCGAGGTGGCGCAGCACGTTCGCGACGATGAACAGCTGATCTGGGTCGTCATCGACGACAAGTGCTCGGGTGGGCATGCGCTATCACGTTGCAGCTGGTGTACCAGCGGCCGCCGACAGTGCGCGCCCCGGGTTATTCGACCACCGTGCTCTGCAACGGGAGGTCTCCGATGATCTCGGACTCCGAGGGTGAGCGGCCGTCCTCGGCGTGGTGCTTCATGACTTGCGCGAGGTCGCTCGCGATCACCGCCGCATCCGCCGCGCCGGCGCCTTGGGTCAGAGCCTCGTAGATGTGCTCGGCCTTTGCGTCCTTCGATCGCGCGGCGGCGCTCGTCTGCACCTCACCGGGCAGCTCGACGCGTAGCTCGCGAATGACCATCTGGACACCTGCAGCGATCGGCAAAGCGAGTAGCGCCCCGAGGATGCCGAGCAACGTACCGCCGATCAGCAGCGACACCATGACGACCGCCGGCGACAGTCGCAGCTGGCGACCGTAGACGCGCGGCACGAGGACTCGGTTCTCGAACTCCTGGTAGAGGAAGCACATCGCGGCCACGACGATCGTCTGCACCGATCCGATCGACCAGGTCGCGAGGACGGCAGGCGCACTCGCGAGGATCCCACCGACAAACGGAATGATGTCGGTCAGGCCGGCGAAGATCGCGATCGCGAGCGCGTCCGGCACTTGGAGCACGGTCAGCATCGCGAACATGAAGATCGAGATCGATACCGAGGTGATCAGCTGCCCGCGCATGTACCCGCCGACGATCGCCTCGAGCTCGAGCAGAATTCGCGCGAGCTTCATATGGTGGTGCCTCGGCACCAGGGCGTAGAGCAAGCCGTTCGCGCGTTTCGGCTCGGCGAGCAGGTAGACCGCAAGGAAGATCGTCGTGACGCCGTAGCCGATCGCGGCGAGCAGGTCAGACGAGTAACCTACGACGTGCTTGGTAACGCCCGCCACGACGTCGTCGATCGGCACCGCCTTGATCGTCTTTACGAGCGAGCCGGCCCATTCGTATTGCGAGAGCCACGCGATCAAGTGAGCGCGCTCCTTCGGCGCATCCTCGAGAATGTGCAGCACCTGCCCGACGAGCGGTGGCAGCGTGAGCAGTAGCAACGCTGCCACGAGCACCGTCATCGCGAAGAAGATCAACAGCAGCGCGCGGCCGCGACGAAACCCGTGGTGCTCGAACCACGTGAGCAGCGGGTCGAAGGTCCCGACGAGGACCAACGCCACGCCGATCACGAGGATCACGGTCCACAGTTGCCACGCGAGCCACGCTATAGCGACCGCAAGTAGCAGCAGCGCGATCGTGCGTGGCACGATCTCGATCCGCAGCCCATCGCGCCGCGGCGCGGTGCCTGTCGCGTCGCTGCTCATCGCGGGCTAGTTAGAACCAGCGAATGATGCGAGACAGTAGAAATCCGGCACCGACGCCAATACCGACGGCGCCGAACGGGTGTTTCTTGATGAGCTTGCCTACGGCGTCGACGCGCTTGCCAAGCGTCGCGAGGGATTCGTCCTTGAAGTCCACGATCCGTTCGCCGGCGTCGTGCAGCATCCCGGAAATCCCGTCTTCGGTTTCAGTGCCGTTCTTCTTGGTTTGGGTGGTCATGGTGGTCGTGCGTGATTGCACCGGCCATGCCGCGGCTCCGTGTGGCGTCGTGTAAACGAGCGCGAAGGGTTGTGACGAACGCGCTCGATTCGGCCGTGGCCGGCGCGCGCAAGAGCGGTCGCGCACAGCTCGGAAGCGTCGAGTCCTGCGCTTAGCCGCTGACGATCGCGGCACGTCCGCTGCAACTCCGCTCGCTCATCATGGCATCTACAGAAGCAAAAGCTGGTTTTGGACTCGCGTGGCTCCTCGGCATTCCGCTGCCGATCTTGGTGATCGTCTACTTGGTTAGTCGCTGCTAGCCGCGTAGCGAGGACGTGCGGCAGCGCTCACGTGCCCGCGCGGTCTTCGCATCACCGAGCAGGGGCTGCCCGCTTGCCGCGAGCTCGTCCGAGGATCTGTTCGCCGGCAGCTCTAGATGCGGCCGGCTCCTTGCAATCGTGGCCGCCATGTCTAAAACACTCAACGTACTTAGTTTCGCGATCGCTGCTGCCCTTGTCGCCGCGTGCGGTGGGACGCAACCGACCGCCCGCACGAGCACCCGCACGGAAACCAAGACCGAAGACAACACCGGCGAGAAGAGCAGGGACGTCAAGACGACGACCACGACCGACCAGTCGGACGGGTCGCAGACGACGACGCACACCGACACTTCCACGCATACCGTGCCGCCTGCTCCGGTGCCGGCGCCGCCGATGCAATGAGCATCGGCGGAATGACCATCCGGCCGACACGTACAGCTGGGGCACCGGCGTGCTGGTGCCGACTAACGTCACGCTCACCGGGAGCTCGACCGATGTCTGGATCTTAGAGATCGCACAGGACCTCACGCTCGCGAACGGCGTCGACCTCGGAACGACCGCGTCGAGCCTGCCGAGTAGCGTGTGAACCCGCAACATTCCGTGATCACGGCGGCGCGACCGAGCGCGCTGCGGGTCCGGCGAAACGCGCTACACTGCCAGCGGTGAGCCGGCACTCCGTTTGTTGATCGACTTCGTCGCGACGAATCGCGCGGAGATCATCTCCCGGTGTCGCGCGCGGGTTTCGGCAAGGATTGCCCCGACACCCAATCACGCCGAGCTCGAGCACGGCGTGCCGCTGTTCCTCGACTATATCGCTGCGACGCTGCGTTCGAAGCTTGGACATGGTGACGCGCCGAAACAGGATGACGATCTATTGCGGCGAGGATTCACCGTCGCTCAGGTGGTTCACGACTGCGTCGATGCGTGCGACTCGATCAGCGAGCTGGCGATCGAGCGGCGCGTCACGATCTCACCCGAGGAGCTCAATGCGCTGAGCGCGTGTCTCGACGAGACCGTCGCAGAAGCCGTCGCACAGTACGGGCGGCGCCGCGAGCTCGATCTCCTCGCCGAGAGCAACGAGCGCGCAACCGAGGACCTCGGATACTTGGCCCACGAGCTGCGCAACCTCCTCGGCACGGCGACGCTCGCATTCGATGCGCTGCGCGAAGGCAGCGTCGGCATCTCCGGAAGTACCGGCGCGATGCTCGGGCGTAGCTTGCAGCGGCTGACCAATCTCGTCGATCGTTCGCTCGCCGCTGTCAGGCTCAACGCCG
Organism: uncultured Kofleriaceae bacterium; assembly: GCA_964504685.1. GTDB lineage: Bacteria > Myxococcota_A > Polyangia > Haliangiales > Haliangiaceae > JABFXX01. The sequence goes on from CAZDGY010000408.1 coordinate 5,062, forward strand.
GTATCGGAACGCGCGAGCGGATCGTGATCTCGGAGCTGCTCGAAGAAGTCGAGGTCTCGGCGGTGATGGAGGCCAGGGCGCGCGGCCATCAGCTCACGATCGAACGACACGACGCGGGTGCGGTGGTCGAAGCGGATCGCCAGATCCTCGCGTCGATCATCGCGAACCTCATGCAGAACGCGTACAAGTACACGCAACCGCGCAGCCACGTCACGCTGCGCACGGCGAGCACCGCGGGCGGCGTGTTGATCGAAGTCGAGGACGAATGCGGCGGGCTCCCGCCCGACAAAGCCGCGACGTTGTTTCGCCCGTTCGAGCAACGCAGTGCTGATCGCAGTGGCCTCGGCCTTGGCCTCGCGATCTGCTTGCGTGGCGCCGAAGCGATCGGCGGCGTCATTCGCGTTCGCGATCTGCCCGGCAAAGGCTGCGTGTTTGGCGTCGAGCTCCCCCGCGCGCAGCTGTCGAGCTAGGCCTCCAAAAGGCAGGATGCCCCGGTCCGCATAGGACCCTTGCCGCGGCGGCGCGTTTCGCGGTTACATGGTCATGTGGGCTCGTTCCGCGCGTGGCTGATCGTCGTGGTCGTCGGTGGCTGCCAGTTCACCGCGGCGACCGCGACTAATCCCGCGCCCGACGGCAGCGCGGAGGTAACCGACGCGCCGGCTCGCGACGTTACGATCGTGCCGGCGCTGTGCGGCAACAACACGCTCGATAGCGGCGAAGAATGCGATGACGGCGGCACGTCGCCCGGCGATGGCTGCGACGCGAGCTGTCAGATCGAACCGGCGTGGCAGTGCCCGGGCGGGAAGTCATGCGTGTTGGTGACCGGGCTCGCGTTCGGCGACGGCGAAGATCTCCAAGAGGCCGGTACATCCGGCGGCGGCACTGCGTTCACGAATCGCTGCCCGACGGGTGCGGCGCTGGTCGGGTTCGATGGCTTCTTGACCGCAGTGAACACGCAAGGCGGGCAGCTGATCGGTTCGCTGCGTTCCGAGTGTGCGGTGATCGTGTTTGACGCCGCTGGCTCCGGCCGCAGCACGAGCGTGACCAAGAGCGG
>CAZDGY010000409.1:0-6087 GCA_964504685.1 uncultured Kofleriaceae bacterium
CGGGTCGGCGGGCTCGGCGGCCCACTGCAAGATCGACAGGCCGGGATCGTGGCGATCGAGCTGATGGCCATGGCTCGGATAGCCGAGCAGCGACGCGATGATGAAGTCGACCTCGATCGGCTTCTGCTTGTCGAGCATGTTCGCGATGAAGCTCGCGCCCGCACCGGACAGCACCGATGGGCCGAAGTCGCTCGGATCGGTCGCGACGACGAGCGGCGCGATCCACGCACCCATCGAGTGGCCCATGATCGCGACGTGAGACTCGTCGAACGTGACTTGTCCGGCGCCCGGACAGCTCGTCGCATCGAACGTGAACTGGCCGACCACCCGCCGGAACAGCGCGAGCTCGACCGCGCTCTCGCGCACGTTGTCGCGCAATGCCGCGGCGTTCTGGATGTTGAAGATCAGGAACTCTTCGTCGGCGCCGTTCGGGTTGCGAATGCCGCCGAGTGGTCCGTCGACCATGACGCCGGCGTAGCCGACCTGCGCGAGATCCATCGCGGGCCCGGAGCCGGGCGTGATCGGCGTGGTGAAATCCGGTGTCGAGCACACGCCGCGATCGACGAGTGGGCGATCGCCGCCGCCGCCGGTGCGAACGAACAACACGAGCGGCCAGCCGCCGGGCGGAGTTGGCCCTTTGGGAATCGTGAACACGACGCGCGCCATCTCGGTGTGATCGACGATCGGCTTGCCAGTCCCATCGTAAGACCATCCGCCGCCATCGTTGGTGTACGGCGGCGTGCCGGTTTGGTAGTCGGGCATCGCGATCATCGCGTCGAACACGCAATAGTCGGTGAACACGTCGCTCGGGGTCGGGACGCTGATCGTCGGCGGGGCTAGCGCGAGCGCATCGGCCCGCACCGCGTCGAGTCCGGCCGCGGCGTGCTCGGTCGTGAACACCGCGAGCCCCGCGATCGTCGACGCGTCGGTGCCGGCTGCGGTGAGCGCGGTGAGCGCGGCTTGATAATGTGCGAGTGCATCGCCGGACAAGCCATCGGGCGTGCCGCCGGTGGCGAGTGCGGTCATCGCATCGGAGGGCATGAGCGCATTGCCGGTCGCATCGTGCACCGAGGTCGTGACGACCGCCGCGTAGGTCTCACCCGCGCCGAGTGGAGAGCCTTGCAACGGCAACAGCGCGAGCATGAACGTCGCGCCGAACGGACCGCCGTCCGGCACGTAAGCGATGTCGATCGGCTTGCGCACAAGGTAGTCCGGCTGCGCCGGATCGATCGCGACGAGATAGACCGCCGCGTCGCTCGCGACCGACCCCGCGAGGTCGGGCAGCGTCGTCGGATCGAGTGGCGCGGTCGCGCGGAAGAACACGGCGCCGGTTTGCGCGAAGCCGTCCGCGGTCGCGAGCAAGCTCCGCGCTTGCTCCATCAACAGCGGCATGTCCGGATCGGGCAGGCCCGACAGATCGATCGTCCCAGCGGATGTGACGAGATCGTCGGACGGGAACGGAGCGTCGTAGAACGAAGCGCGCGCGAAATACATCGAGAGCTGAGTCGGTGCGACGTCGTGCGATCCGGAACAGCCGGCGGCCGCGAGGATTCCGCCGACGACGATCTGCGCTGCGCGCCACCGCTGCATCGCACGCAATGTAGCACTCAGCCGAGAAAGCATTGTTGCAAACCGCGCCAGGTCGGCGCGCGCTCGACGATCGTGTCGCCGCGCACGAGCAGGTAGTGATCGAAGTGCTCGGCGAGCTCGCCGGCCTTCGCGTGGCGAAACAGGATCGGATCGCCAAGTGTGATTTCGATCGCGCCGTGCTCCGGCAGCGCGACCGGGGTCTGAACTTCGCCAGCGCCTTCGAGTGCGAGCAGGGCACAGCCCTCGGGCAACCATGGCCGCGGTAAGCGATCCGGGCCGCCGTCACCCGAAGCGATTAAGCCGCCGCCGTGGCAGGTGACGAGCAATGGGGCAGGGCGCCGCACGACTTGCAGCGCGAAGCACGCTGCGGGTTCGAGCTCGAGCCCGCGGTATTGATCGAACAATAGCGAGTCGACAAAACCGCTGCCGATCGTGACCTCGGTCAGCGTCGGGTCGGCGGCTGCCCATGCTACCGAGCCGGTGCCGCCGCCGTTGAACAGCCCGATCGGCAAGCCCGCATCGGCGAGCGCACGTGCGACCGCGGCTCGCGCTCTTTCGACCGGACCGCGCGACATGCGTTTGACCGCGCGGCGTGCACCGTGTTGCCAGCGATGGAACGGTCCGGCGTCGGTCGTGCCGGCGATGTGCGCTTCGTAGGCCATCACGCCAGCGAGCTTGGTGCCTTCGGTCGCCGCGATCAGCTGGGCGAGCTCGACGACCGCGGCTGGCGTGCGCAGCGGGCTGCGTCTAACGCCGACGTGCATCGCGCCGAGTGGTCGCCACGACACGTCGAGCTCGATCACGAGCGGCACGATCGTCCCGGCGCGCCGCGCGGCTTTCGCGATCGCGGTGACCTGGTCGCGGTCGTCGACAACGGTCGCTGCGGTCGCGGAGCGGTTCGCGATCGCGAGATCGTCGGTGTCCGCCGACCGAACCGTCGGATACGCGAGCAGCAAGTCTGTTGCGCCGTGGCTTGCCCACCACGCGGTCTCGCCGGCGGTGTACGTCATCAACCCGATCGCGAGGTCGCCAGCGCGCTCGCGTACGCGTTCGACGAGTGCGGGACAGCGCAGCGACTTTGTCGCGATGCGAAGTCGCTTGCCAGCCGCTCGCAGCGGCTCGATCATGCGATCGATGTTGCGCTCGAACGCGTCGAGGTCGACAACCGCGGCGGGTAGGCGCTCAGCCGCGAGCACGCGGCGATAGCGTTGCCATTGCTGGTCGGCGGTCTCCACGCCGCGATTATAGCGGCTATGCGCGCGCCATCTGCGACACACGCGCGAGCTCGAGCGCCACATCATTGAGCCGCACGCGGCCGGTCGCGACTGCCACCAACCCACACAGCCACCAAGCGATCGCGTCACGGTTCGTCGACATGACAATGATATCGACCGCTCCCGGGAAAGTTCACTCGACTCGAACCGCGAGCAGCAGGTTATCGGTGCCTGGCACCGTTCCGGTTTGCGTGTACACGCAAGATCCCGTCGGTGCGGGGACCGATCCCCACGCGGAGTAGTACATGCGCAGCGGTCCGGTAGGGTCCCGAGCGATCGCGACGCCGGGCAGCTGGCCGTACGTCTCGTAGGTCGGTTGCGAATCCCACATGAAGTCGCGGGTCGCCGCAGGCGCGGTCCAGGTCACGCCGTCGGTCGACGTCACGTGCCAGACGCCGAGGGTTGGATACAGCACGCTCGGAACCATCGCTTTGTCCGCGTCCGAATCATTGTGAAACCACAGCTCGTACGACGTGCCGTCGTCATACACCGCGGGCGTTGCCGCGCCGACGATTACCGGATTGGTCGGCGTCATCGTCCAGTGCACGAGATCGGTCGACGTCGCGTGCGAGACGCCGTAGGCGAGCGCGGTCACGCCATCGTTTGACATCGCGAGCGACGAAAACCACAAGTGCCACGTGTCGCCGCGCTTGCGCAGCTCGGGATCGGCGACGATGCCGGGCCCGAGGTTCGTCAGCGACGGAAACGCATCGCTCGCTAGCAACACGAGCCCCGTGACGTCCTGAAACGGCGTCGCGGCGGACGCGTACGGCGAGTCGGCCAGGCGGGTGAATGACTTGCCGTCGGACGAGTAGGCGAGCCCGAGCTGCCAACCGGTCTGGCCGAGGATCATCAGGTCAGCGTTGTTGCCGCCGGAATAGATCATCGCGTAGCGCTGTTCGGCGCGAGCGGAGTTGTCCTTGACCACGGTCGGCGTCTCGACCGTCGTGTAATCCCACGCGGTCGTCGCGCCGTGCGAGCGCATGACCGGCTCGGCTTGGATCGACCAATGGATGCCATCGCTGCTCTCGGCGTACTTGATGTCGACCTCGTGATCGTCGCTCGCCGTCCCGATCGCCATGCAGTCCGACGTGATCACGACCGACCACCACGCTTTCCACAGTTGATCGTCGGCGTCGAACATCACGGTCGGATCGGCTTCGGTCAGCTCGGTCCGGCCGTCGGATGACGGGCGCATGCCGGTGACGAGCGGGTTCGCCGAGCAGCGCTGCCACTCGGAGCCCGAATCGAGTGGGCCGCAGAGCTGGCTCAACGTGGGCGCGGCGTCGACTGCCGGGCTATCGCTCGGCGGCGCAGGGGCGTCGGACTTCGCGGCACCACCGCCGCCGCAACCGGCTGCGACGGTCGCGAAACACCACACGAGCGTCGTGCTATTCGCCATCGCCCGTGAGCGTTGCATCAACGATGCCGGGTTCGCGCCACCCAAAGATGACACGGAGCAGCGGCGGTGCGGTGGGAACCCGCCCTTCCGCGTCACGGTCGGGCAGGAGGCGGTGGCGCCGCGGACAGCCGGCGTTCGATCGCCTTTGCGCCGTCGAGACACGCCTGCTTGACGTAGGGGTCCTTGGTGGCGGCTGCTTGTTCTTCGAGGAACGTCTTGTCGGCGGCCGCCCCGAGCTTGCCGAGCATCTCGGCGGCGTCCTTGCGCCAGCCCGCCCACGCCATCATCAGCTCGTGGCGGTGCGCTTTCTCGTACTTCGCTGCGACCTCGATCGCCGCCGTCCATTCGTCGCGAATGAGTTGCGCGCCGCGCGGATCGCCGAGCTCGCCGAGCATCCACAGCATCGGCGACCAGCGATCCCAATCCCAGATGTCGGCCTTGTACTTCGAGACGACGTCGAACAGGTCGACGCCCGCGAGCGACTTCTTGCCGAGCCGGACCGCGAGCTCGATGCATTCGGCGTCCGCGTGATCGCGGGTGAGGATCGCGGTGCACGCCTTCTCGATCCGGCCTTGCAGCTTCTTGCGATCTGATGGCGGAACGATGTCGTCCTGGTCCCCGAACGCCACGCGCACGCAGTAGTAGCCGGTGATCGTCGCCTTCGGGTCCTTCGCGTACGCTTCGAGTCGCACGATGTCGTCGACGATCTCGTCCTCGCCGAGACAGGCGCCGGCTCGCGCCTCGGTCGCAGCCGACAAGATCATCGCGGCGACTAGGACGCGCATCATCCCTATTAACGTCGCATCGATTCGCCGCTATTCCTACGACCTAACGCCGCGTCTACTTCGCGACCGACTCGATCGTCGTCGGGTAGCAGTCCTCGATCGTGGTGTCGCAGTCCGACGGATTGTCCGCCCAGATCACCGAGTCCGTGGTCACCGCGATCGTCGCGGCAGCGTACCCCGACGGGTCCGTGATGTTCGCGAGCGTCTCGGTGCCACCGCCGGTCAGCGGGGCGCGCTCGATCACGCGCGCGAAATTCGCGATCCAGTATAGGTGCGACGCGTCGAACGCGAACGCCGCTGGCGAGCCGCTGGCGCTGAGCTCGAACGTAGATCCGTCGCTGATCGTCATCGCGTGCACCGCGGACGCGCTATCCCCCCAATACAGATGATTGCCGTCGCTGGCGATCGCACCGATGGCGACGTTGGCGCCGGGAATACCGGTCGGCGGGGTCGTAACATCGGCCTGTCGGGCTCGTTCGTACAGCGCGCCGCCGGCGACGAAGTAGAGGTTCGCATCATCGACCGCGAGCGCGCTCGGATCGCCGAGGTTGTCGACGACGGTCGTGATCGTGGCGTTCGCCTGTTTCGGCAGCGCGACGATCTTGCCCGGCGTTCCGTCGATCGCGAGGTACAGCGTGTCGGTGGTCGCGACGATCGCCCGGATCGTATTCGCGGCAAACCCGCCAGGTGGCGCGATCACCGTGGTGACACCGGCCGACGCCGACACGACGGCGCCATCGCACCGCGCCCAGAACACGCTGACCTGGTCGGTCGCGACTGCGATGGGGCAGCCCTGGTCGTCGGCGAGCACATCGACGGCGTCGCCATGCGCGTGCATGACTCGGGCGACCATGACGTCGTGCAGATCGAATCCGAAGTCCGCCCAGTAGACGTCATTCGCGGTGGCGACGATCGACTGAATGTTGGCCTGACCGTCGGTGATCGGCGTCGGGGTCGGCGTCGCGCACGCCACGAGCAGGGAGCACGAGATCGCGGCAGGCACCGTGTTGGACATCGTTCGCGAACGATGTGCAGG
>CAZDGY010000410.1:0-6085 GCA_964504685.1 uncultured Kofleriaceae bacterium
GCCCTAGCTCGATCGTGTTGAGGTAGCGCTCGAGGATCGCGTGCTTGTCGAGCCGCGCTTCGAGTCGCCAGGTGAGGATCGCTTCCTGGATCTTGCGGTCGAGGCTGCGTCGCTGGGTCAGGAACGCGTTCTTGATCAGCTGCTGGCTGATCGTCGAGCCGCCGCGCGACAGCTTGCGATCGCGCAGATCGATCTCGAGGCTGCGCGCGATCTGATGGACGTCGAAGCCGCGGTGGTCGTAGAACCGAGCGTCCTCCGCGGCGACGAACGCTGCCGGGACATGCGCGGGCAGGTGTTGCAGCGCCGCCCAGGTCGGCTCGTCCTTGCCGATCCGTTGCTGGCTGCCGTCGGGCATCAGCTCGTCGATCGTGCCGGCGAGCGTGGTGACATCCGACGCGGGCGGTTCGGCGACCACGTCGCAACGGTTGTGCAGATCGACTGCGAGCTCGGCGCCGTCGCCGATCGGAGCCGCGAGATCGAGCGACAACTTCGCGTGGCCAGAGAAGTCGCCGGTCACGACCATGCCGTCGAGCGGGCCGCGGAGCTCGGCGGGCAACGACGTCAGCAGATCGGCGCATGGCGCCGGCGCGAGGTGGAGGTCGAGCTCGCCGGAGGTCGGGGTGCCGCGGCGTGCCCAGCCGGTAAACGCCCAATGCGCGGCGCCGAGCACGAGCTCGCCGCGATCGATCGCGATAGCATCGGGCGTGATCGCGACCGCCGAGCGCAGCTCCCCCGCGAGCGTGACCGCAGACGGCGCGATCGAGCGGTGATCGATCGTGACGCCGTCGAACGAACCATCGACGGCGAGCTCGAGGCCGGCCGGGCGTCGCCGCACGATAAGCGAGCCGGAAGCGTGGGCATCGTCGATCACGAGCGAGTGTGGCGCGAGCTCGGCGAGCACACCGAGCGGCAGGTGATCGCCGTGGATCGTCAGCGCGGAATCACCGGGCGCGAACGACGCTTCGAGCGAGCGCGGGAACCCGGCATCGTCGACCGCGGCGCGCAGCTCGAGCGGTCCGCCGCGCTGCAAGCGTCCGACCGCGACGTCGCGCAGCTGCGCGGTTCGCGCGCCGACCGTCACCGAGCCGTGGCCTGCGACCGCGAGCATCCGGCCGAACGTCATCTTCGGCAGCGACAGCTCGGCGGCCGCACGCGCGAGCTCGAGCTCGAGCGAGGCGCGGCCACGGGTCGCGCGGATCCGGACTCTGCCGGTGATCGCGCGAACGCCGCCAGCATCGGGCACGAGCTCGACGTCATCGGCCTCGAGCTCGCCGCCGTCGGCGAGCCGCGCGACCAGCGTGCCGGAGCTGACGACGACGCGGCGGACCCGCGCCGTGCCGGTGCCTTTGGCGCCCGAGCGGACGAGCCGGCGCAGCAGGCGCGCTAGATCGGAATCGCCGTTGCCGTCGACCTCGGCGTCGATCCGCGGCGCGGCGACCCGGATCTCGTCGGCGCCGAGCTGGCCGGACAGCAGGGAGCTCATTCCGACCGACGCCTCGATCGACTCGGCCGATACGAGTTGGCCGAGCGCGACGTCGGTGACGCGCAACGTCCCGGTCAGATCCGCGTCGACCTGTCCGATCCGCGCGGGCACGCCGGCGGCCGCCGATAGTTGGTCGGCGAGGTCATCGGTGCGATGCGAGACCCACGCGGACGCGAGCACCGGCACGCCGATCGACAGCACGGCGGTCGCGGCGAGGATCCGGCGTTCGGTCATGCGTCAGTGCGATTCAGCTGCAACCGCTTCGCGGCGATCGTCGCCGACGTACGTGCGTTGCACGATCCGACGCTCGCCGCGGCCGCGACGGGTCGCGAGCGAGGCCCCTGCGAGCATCATCTCGCACAGCTCGCCGAACGAGATGCCCGCTGCGTCCGCGATCTTCGGCAGCAGGCTCGTCGGGGTCAGGCCCGGCACGGTGTTGACCTCGAGCACGAACTCGTTGCCCGAGTCGCTGACGATCATGTCCACGCGAGTCGCGCCGCGACAACCGAGCGCGACGTGCGCGCGCAGCGCTTGAGCGAGCACACCGCGATAGCGCTCGGGAGACAGCCGCGGCGGCACGAAGTAGTCGGTCGCTCCGCGCGTGTACTTGTTCGCGTAGTCGTAGAACCCGTCGCGCGGCGCGATCTCGACTGCACCGAGAGCGCGATCCTCGAGCACCGCGACCGAGATTTCGCGACCCGCGATGAACCGCTCGACGAGGATCTCGTCGTCGAAGCACAGCGCGCGCTCGACCGCGGCCTGCAGCTCGTCTTCGCGATGACAGACCGTGACGCCGACCGAGCTGCCTTCGCGCGCCGGTTTGACGACACAAGGCATGCCGAAATCTCCGTGCACCCCAGCGAGGTCGGTGACGTCGTCGCCGGTCATCGTGTAGTACGCGGGCGTCGGGAGGTTGTTGAGCCGGAACAGCTCTTTGGCCTTGGCCTTGTGCATCGCGAGCGCGGACGCCATCACGTCCGAGCCGGTGTACGGGATGCCGAGCAGCTCGAGCAGGCCCTGGACGCAGCCGTCCTCGCCCCACTTGCCGTGCAACGCGATAAACGCGACCTCGATCTGCTCCTGGCGCAGGGCTACGTCGACGTCGTGATCGACGTAGATCGGGGTTACCTCGTGGCCGCGATCGCGCAGGGCGGCGATCACCGCCTCGCCCGTTCGCAGCGAAACCTCACGCTCGCTGGATAGTCCACCCAGCAACACACCGATCTTGCGGGACTGCATGCGCAAACTCCTTGTATTGCGAGAACGCTGCACGATCCCGCCGTATTGCGACGCTACGGGGCTGCGATCGCCGGGGCCAATTTTTGGCGCCAATGCCGCTCCTTGACGGTGGTTCTAGCGGCGGGGTAGTACGTCCGACGATGAGCAAGAAAGCCAAGGCCGAGGCACCCGCGGTTGCAGCGGAGGCCCCAGAGGGCGCCAAGAAGCCGGCGAAGGGCAAGAAGCCAGCCGCCAAGAAACCGGCGAAGGAAGCTGCCGCCCCGGCCAAAGACAAGGCCAAGAAGCCGGCGCGCACGAAGGCGCCGACCGTGGTGGAAGCGAGCGCGCGCACCGAAGAGCCGACCGAGGAGAACCCGGCGGTCACCGTGACGGTGCCGGAGACGGTCGAAGCGGCCGCGCCGGCGATGACCGAGGAAGAGCGCGAGCTCGCGGCCCTGTACGGCGACTTGTCGAGCCCGGCATCCGCGCACGGCGAGTTCAGCGACCGCCAGACCGCCGACGAGGATCGGCCGATGCTCCCCGAGATCAACGCGCGCGACGAGCGCAAGAGCCACTGGCAGGACCGCCGTGATCAGCGCCGGCGGCGCCGCGACGAGCGCAATCAACGCCGCGACGGCGGTGGCGGGGGCGGCGGTGGTGGCGGTGGTGGTGGGCGAGACCCTCAGCAACCGCAACACCAACGCCCGCCGCAACAAGCGCAACACCAGCCGCGCCCACAGTTGCCGCCGCCCGCTCCGCACAGCAACGGCCACGCGAACGGCCCGAGCGCGCCCGCGACGGCGACCGTCGAGCACGACGCGCACGCACGCGTCGGCACACCGCTCGGAGATGCCGCGAACAGCGTGTTCTCGCAGCTGCGCAACGGCCAGCCGCTGCCGGTGCGCCAGCTCGCCGCGATGATGCGCAAGCGCAACCTCGTCGAGGCGGAGCCGGAGCAGCTCTGGCCGCAGCTCAAGGCCGAGTTGCTCGGTGACGAGCGCAGCTATCGCACGCTCGGCCTGCGCCCGCGGATTGTCTACCGCGGCCGCGACCTGTTCGCGCCCGGGCCGGTCGCGATGAGCACGACCGCCGAGGCCGAAGCGGGCGTCGCGACCGCACTGTCGCGACTCGCCGGTGCGACGCATCGCGCGCTGACCCAAAGGCTCGCTCGCGCGACCCCGGCCGGCTTCGAGCGGTTGATCCACGCGTACCTCGTCGCGGCTGGCTATCGCGAGATCGATTGGGTCAAGCGAGTCGGCGGGATCAGCTACGCATCGGCGGTCGCGCCCGGCATCGATCGCACCGTGCTGATCAGCGCGCGGTCCGGTGATCAGCCGATCGATCGCCGAGGCATCGGCGAGCTGCGAGTCGGCGTCGAGGCGAAGAACCTCGTCGCTGGCTTCTTGTTCTCGGTGCGCGAGCTCGCCGACGACGCCGAGGCCGAGCTCGAGCGCGCCGGTCGCTCGATCGCGGTGGTGTGCGGCGACCAGCTGATCGCTGCGTTGATCACCGCGGGGATCGGCGTGGTCAGCTCGGCGGCGCCGCTGCACTATGTCGACGATCAGTTGCTCGACGAGCTGCTCGCCGGTTAGTAGTGAGTCCGCACTGGCATTGGCTCGGTCGGGCTCCGTATCGCCGGGTGCTCGCCGATCAGCTCGCCGCGCGCGAACGCGTGTGGGCGGGCGAGCCCGGCGTGATCTACTTGTGCGAGCACCCGCCGGTGATCACGCTCGGGCGCTCCGCCGATCCGCGCAACGTGCTCGCGGCCGGCGACGTCGCGATCGAGACCATCGAGCGCGGTGGCGACGTCACCTATCACGGCCCCGGCCAGCTCATGGTCTATTCGATTGTCCGGCTGCGCAGCGTCGTCGATTTCTTGGAGCGGATCGCTCGTGCGCTCGCCGACGCGTGCGCTGCGGTTGGCGTCCCGGGCGCGGAGTTTCGTCGCGATCCAGCCGGGCTGTGGCTCGGCGATCGCAAGCTCGCGGCGTGCGGCATCCACGTCGCACGCGGCGTCGCGATCCACGGCTACGCGCTCGATGTCGCGACCCCGCGCGAAGCCTGGCAGCGGATCAGGCCATGCGGCATCGGCATGCCGCTCGTCTCGCTAGCAGAGGTCGCGTCGCCCGCTCCAACCGTCGAGCATCTCGCGTCCGAGGTCGGCCCCCGCGTCGCACGCGCGCTGCTATAAGAACGCATGGCGCGGATCGTCGTCCTCTACAACACCGACTACGACGCCGAGCAGGCGCGCGATCCGGGGCCGGATGCGACGTCGGTGCGCGGCTCTGCGATCGCGATTGCGGATGCGCTGACCGCGGTCGGCCATGCCGCGGAGCTCGAAGGCGTGCACGGCGTCGAGGTCTACGCACTGTTGTCTCGGCTGTGCGCGAATCGCCCCGACCTGCTGTTCAACCTGTGCGAATCGATGGATGGCGAGGCCGCGAACGAGCCGACGTTCGCCGGGCTACTCGATCTGTTTCGCATCCCGTACACCGGCGCCGATCAGCTCGCGCTCGCGCTGTGCTTGCACAAGCAGATCACGAAAGACGTGCTGATCGCGCGCGGCGTCGCGACCCCGCCGTATCGGTTCCTCGCTTCGCTCGCAGATCTCGAGGATCCGGCGCTCGATGCGCTCGACTATCCATGGTTCGTCAAGCTCGTCCACGAGGATGCGTCGCTCGGAATCACCGAAGCCAACCTCGTGCATTCGGCGGACGAGCTCCGCGCGCGCTCGCGCGAGCTGATGCTCGACCATCGCCAAGGCGTCCTCGCCGAGCGCTACGTCGATGGCCGAGAGATCAACGTGACGCTGCTCGGCAATGGCGACGCGGTCAACATGCTGCCGCTGCACGAGATCGACTTTGCGGCGATGCCGGCCGGGCGGCCGTGGATCGTTAGCTACGCCGCAAAATGGTTCGAGGATCACGTCGACTACGCCGGCACGCGCGTCGTGCCATTACGCGATCGCGAGCCAGGGCTCGTCGCCGAGATCGAACGCACCGCGCTCGGCGCTTGGCACGCGCTCGGGCTGCGCGACTACGGGCGCGTCGACTTGCGGATCGATGCGGCGGGCCAGCCGTGGGTGATCGACGTGAACCCGAACCCGGATATCTCACCGGATGCGGGCGTCACCCGCGCGGCGGCTGCCGCGGGTTGGAGCCATCCGCAGCTGGTCGCCGAGATCGCGAAGCTGGCGATCGAGCGAACGCGCGGCGCGCACTAACTCGGCCGCGGCGTCCGTGGACTACGATGATCCGGTGGACGAGCTCGGCGACGCCGCGACCGTAGTGGAGCGACAGCGACCGCGAGCTCGCACCGGGCCGGTGTTGTCACGCGGCATCGCGGTCGGGAGGTTCGTGCTGCTCGACGTGCTCGGCGAAGGCG
>CAZDGY010000411.1:0-6076 GCA_964504685.1 uncultured Kofleriaceae bacterium
CTCGACCGCGATCTCATGGCGGGAGTCGACGATCAGCGCGGGATCGCAGCCCGTGACGAGCGCGGCGCGAAACCTGACCGTCCCGTCGGTGATCGCGCGCCCGTACAGCCAGTGATGGTCGGTCGACCCGCAGTCGACGTAATACGCCGTGTCGTCGACGACGCGAAGCTCGTCCGCGTCGGTGGCGGCCGACCAGCGAACCTTGCCGGTCGTGCGGTCGTACGCGCGCAGCATCCCGACCACCGCGGCGATGACGACGCCGCCGCCCTCCGCGAGGTCCGGCGGCCGGACGCTGCGCACGCCGTCGAACGGCTGCCGCCAGCGAATCGATCCGTCGCTGTCCTGGGCCACGACGGCGTTGTGATCGTCGCCCGGCCGGGTGTCGTCGCGCACGAGCGCGATGCCGCGTGGGGCCTTCACCATCGTATCGTTCGCGGTGTCGACCGCTGAGCCATCGATCGCGAAGACGTGGTTGCCGAGCGGCATCGCGATCGCGTACGGCGAGACCCCGTCGAGCGTGTGCACGACGTGGCCGTCTGGCGCGACGAGGTTCGGCCCGATCACGAAGCCGGGGTCCGCGACGAGCGTCGTCGGGGCGCCACACACGCCGAGTGGCTGACAGCGCAGCTCGCGCGCACCGGACGCGAGATCGATGCGCTCGAAGAAATCGCCGCCCGAGCCCTGACTGATCGCGAACAGCTTGTCGCCGCGGATCGCGGTGTACGCGTCGTGGCGGTACCTGGAGTGCGCGATCCCGAGCGAGGGCACCCACGTTCGCCAGACAACGGGATGTCGCAGCGCGGGGTCTGGCGGCATGACATACGGCAGCACGGCATCTGGCGGCGGCGGCAGGTCGCCGGACGCGCGGAGCCGCCAGATCCCGATCCCGGTGTCCGCCATGTCCGAATGCAGCGTGACCACGAGGTCGCCGTCGGGCAGCACGACCAGCTCTGCGCGGTTGGCGAACGTCTCGCGCAGCTCGGCCTTCCACCGCACCTCGCCGGTCGGACTCACACGCTCGGCGAACTGGTCGGTCACGACCACCAGATCGGCTCCGAGCGCGGCGAGTTTCAGCACCGGGCGCGCGACGCTGAACAGCGCCTTGCCGTGCAGGTCGTACACCATCGAGCGGTTTTCCGCCGTTTCGATCACGTGCCCGACCTCGGACACTACGCGGCCGGTGCACCCCGACAGTGCGGGCGTCTTGGCGCGCACGCGGCCGTCGGACAACGCGTAGGACACCGTCCACTGGAGGTCGCCTTCCGGGGAGCACTCGGTGGTCTCGAGCTCGTCGCCAGCGATCACCAGCGAGCGCGGCGACGCGGCGACGTGCCAGCGCGCCTTGCCAGTGGCAAGGTCGACGAGCTCGAGCCCGCCGTGCAGCGGCGCTGCCACGAACGTGCCGGCGATCGCGTACGCGCCTTCGCCCGGGTCGTAGATCGCGGGCAGCGGCGTCGTGTGCCCGGTCGTCGCGTCGACCACGGCGCGCCCCACGGAGTACTGGTCCGGGCCGACCGGATGAGCGGCGTACCGGCGGTCGATGCCGGCGACCGAGCCTACGATCGCACCGTTGCCATCGACGATGTCACCGCGGACGAGCAGTCGCACCGCGGGGGTGGCAGGCACAGGCCGCGCGGTTGGCGCCACCAGCACCGGCTCCGGCGGGCAGTCGCTCCCCGCACTGGGCGCATCATGGGCCGCGCCGCAGCCGGCGAGCACAACGAAAGCCAAGCGCCTCACGATCATCCGGACGCGTCTATCGACGTCCAGTCGCGGGCAAAGGTCTAGCCGAACACCTTTTTCTTCAGCTCGCCGTTGCCCGCCGCGTTCACCAGGTGCTCGCGCCCGCCGAGGCACTCGCCCGCGACAAACACGACCGGCAGCCGGATGCCCTTGCTGTCGCGCCGCACCGCGTACTGCGCCGCTGGATCTTCCTGGATGTTCGTGACGGTGTAGGTCACGCCGTTCGCGTCGAGGATATCGGTGAGCTTACCGACGTCCCGCTTCTGCTTCTCCATATAGTAGACGATGACCGGCGCCTGCTCGGTCTTCGGCTTCGTAGGCGTAGGCGCAGGCGATCCCGAACCGCGAGCAAACGCTTCGCGATCGCGCAGCTCTGCCTCGTCGGCGAGCGGACGCCCGAGCGCCTCGTTCGCCTTGCGCACGAGCTCGCCTGCTTTGCCAGGAACGCGCTCGAGCGCGGCGTGGGCCCGCGCTCGCATCGAATCCAACACGCCCATCGTCAGTTGACGACGCGCAGGCTCTTGCGGCCCGCGGGAATCGGCGGCGCGGCCTGATCCTCGGGATCGACTTCCGGCGCCACGGTGACCACCGAGTGCTTCTTCATCGTCTTGGCCGCCGCGCGGCGCGAGACGTCGAGCAAGTTCTGGTGCGCCGCTTCGTGGTGCTTCTTCGCCTTGCCGGTGATCGCTTCGATCACGCGGTTCTTCAGATAGCCGAGCTTGCTCTTCTTGGCACCGACCTCGTAGACCAGGTCGGCCGTGGTCGAGCCCGACCGGTGCGGCGAGCGGTGGAACGGGTGGTTCATCTCGGGATGCTTGACGAGGAACGCGCGAACTTCTTCCATCGTCATGCCGACGTCGGCGAGCGCCTTGTCGACTTCCTTCTGCGCGAGCTGCTTGGCCTTGAACAGCTGCATCTGAACGCGGCTGTAGACGTTGACCGCGCCGTCACCGTTCGTCTCGATCGGCAGGAAGATGCCCTGCGGATAGAGCTCGGTGATCATCGACTGGATACCGTCGGAGACCGACGACGACGGCATGCAGCCGAACGGCTTGACCGACAAGGTCATGTTGACCTTGGAGTACGCGACGTTCTGGATCAGCTTGCCGACTTCCATGTGGCCTTCGCCACCGCGGAGGTTGTTGTCGTAGAACGCGTGCGAAATCTCGGCGATCGCGCTCATGTTCGGCAGGTGGTAGTCGTTGAGGCCGAGCGCCTTCGCGATCGTCCCGAACAGGCCGCGTAGGACCTTCTCGCCGGCCCACAGCGACGCGAGCCGCTTGCGGACGTCGACGCCCTGCAAGCTGAACTTGCTGCCGCCAACGCCCTTCGCAGCGTCGAAGCCGCGCAGCGTCTGACGTTGCTTCGTGTCGTAACCGCCCTGCCAGATCATGTAGAGCAGCCACGCGGTGACGATCTGGATGTCCGGCTCGGCGCCCTCGGCCTCGAGGAAGCGCTGCAGGCCGTAGTTGCCGTCGCCTTCGGTCGTCATCGCCCAGAACTCGCCGATGATGCCGACCCGCGGCTTGACCTTCAGGCGGTCGACCTTCACCCGGCCGAGCTCCTTGCGCACCTTGTACAGCGCCATCGCGATCGAGGTCTTGGTCTCGAATGCCTGCGCGATGATGCGCTTGCTGTTCTCGATCGCGCGATCGGTCGCGCCGAGCTCGACCTCGTACGGACGGATGCGGTAGCCGAGCGCGTTGACCGCGTCGCCGATCAGGATCGCGCGGATGATCGCCCAGAAGAACGTCGGGTTCATCTCGAGACCGACGCCGTCGCCGGTCGCCTGCTTGAGACCACCGGTCTGCTGGAACAACAGAACGCGGAAGCCGTCGAACCCGGAGTCGCGCAACGCCTTGCGATACTCGGTGACGTACGTGCCGAACCGGCACGGGCCGCACGCGCCGGCGGTGATGAACAGGTGGTTCTTGACGATATCTTCCTTCGTCATGCCCTGCTCG
This sequence comes from uncultured Kofleriaceae bacterium, assembly GCA_964504685.1. Taxonomy (GTDB): domain Bacteria; phylum Myxococcota_A; class Polyangia; order Haliangiales; family Haliangiaceae; genus JABFXX01. The sequence goes on from CAZDGY010000411.1 coordinate 3,708, forward strand.
CGCAGACCGTCGAGGTACTTCACGAGGTTGCCGACCGTGAAGTACGTCGGGTTGCACTGACCGCGGTTGCCGTACTCGCGGCCGAACTGCAGCGCGTCGTTGTCCGGCGTGTCGAGCGCGAGCACCTTGTAGCCGATGCCGCGCAGCGCCGACTGAATGAACAGATCGTGCGCCATCGTCAGACCGGAGACGAGCACGGTGGTGTGCTCGCGCTGGTCGCGGGTGAACGCGCGCGGAACTGCGTCGAACCAGTGCTTCGTCGTCTCGACCGGCAGGCCTAGGCGCTTGCGCTCCTCGATTTCGAAGTTCTTGAGCTCGGCTTCGATCGCTTCGATCGAGGTCAGGTCGATGGACTTGCCGCTGTTGTCGTTCGTGGTGCTCATGTTGGTTCCTCTTCTCGCGTTCCTAGGTCCGCATCACGTTGAGCGCCGCAGGCCGTTTGGCCTTCGACGCCGGGTCAGTTTGGGGTTGCCATGTAGCCACTAACTCCTCGAGCGCGTTCACTTCGCGATCGAGCTTGTCGTCGGTCCGGCCCACGCCGGCGAGCTTCGCTTGCAGCGACTTCATCATCTCGAGCTTCTTCGTCGACACCGAGCGATCCAGTAGGGCCTTCCGCTCGCCCTGATCCTCGAGCTTTTCCTTCAGCAGCATCAGCGTGTAGGCGTAGGTCTTGACGCGGATCTTGATCGAGCCGCTGGGTTTGTTCGCATCGATATCGTGCAGCGCCGAGTACGACTTGCCGGCGCTCGCGATGATCGAGTCGATCAAGCCGTAGGTCGGCGCATCGTGGCCGCACTTGAAGCTCGACAGATCGAGGCACGCGATGTTCGGGTGGCGCGACGCGTACTTCGCCGCGAACACCTTCTGCACCGAGTTGGCCGAGTAGTTCTCCGGCCAGACGTCCGAGACATCGAGTGGGCTCTCGATCACGCCCTTCGCCAAGTCATCGGCGAACAGCGCGTTCAGCCGGTCGAGATCGCGCGGCAGCGACCGCATCGACATGATCGGATAGCCGAGCGCCTGGAACTCCTCGAGCACCGAGTGGTTGAGGCCCGGATCGTTGTGGTACGGGCGGCCGAGCATCACGAGGGTGACGCGGTTCTCGCGAACCACCTCGTCGAGGATCTCGCGACCCTTCTTCTGCATTTCCTCTTCGAACGCGTCGAGCGCCTTGAACCCCTCGCTCACCGCGAAGTCGTTCTCGTCCTCGGTCATCCCGAGCAGCGGGCCGAACTCGCCGAACATCTGACGCTTCAGCATCAGCGGTTCGTTGAGCGTGACCGCGGTGTCGAGGTAGCTGATCTTGCGCTCGGCGAAGAAGTCGGTCTCCTTCGTGAACGCGGCGCGGATTACCTTCGGCGTGCCCGACACGACCGGGCAGCTCGTCGTGTCCATCTGGTTGACGATGTACGTCGGGACGTGGGTGATCGACGGGAAGAAGATGTAGTTGAGCGGCTTCTTCTCGTGGTGCTTGAAGAGAAGATTATGGATGTGCGCCTGGCAGACCTTGCTCGGGTAGCACGGGTCGACCGAGCCGTACTTGCAGCCGGCCTGCCACATCTCTTCGCTGGTCTCGTCGGAGAACACGACGTTGCGGCTGTCGACGCCGATCGCCTCGAAGTAGGTGCGCCAGAACGGGCCGGTCGAATACAGGTTGAGCACGCGCGGGATGCCGATCCGGACATCGCGACGCTTCGCCCAATTCTCCGCCGAGCTGCGCTGGAACGGCCGCTTCACCGCCTTGTGGCGAATCGCGCCGAGCAGCGTCTTCTTGACGACGATGTCGTCGACCGGCGCGCCGTGCTCGGGCATCGGGGCCGCTTCGTAGAAGCTCTTGAACGCGAGCTTGGCCTCGTAGTCGACCAGGTTCGGGTACTGCTTCATCCGCTTCTGGCGCTCCTTGTTGAGCACCTTCAGCGCGTCCATGTTCTCGACCGTGCCCTTCTCGCACGAGAAGCCCGAGATGTAGCGGGCGGTCTTGCCGTCGAGCGTCTTGGTATCGATGAACGTGCGCGAGCAGTTGTTCGGGCAGAAGTTACAGCGCGTCTTGTCGTCGTTCGTCGACGTGTACTCGATCTGGATCGCCTGATCGAGACCGACGAACGTCGTCTTGCCGGCGCGGCGCACGCGGCGCAGCGCTTCGAACGACGCACCGATCGCGCCTGCTTCACCGCAGTGCGGGTGGAGATAGACCTCGGCGTTCGGGACGCGCTTCTCGATGTAGTCGACCTGCGCCTTGAGCGCCGCGACGTTCTTCTGCGTGCCGCCCTGAAGGACGAACACGCGGCCGAGCTCGGCCATACGCGGAATCTGCACGACGTACTGCCAGATGTTCTTCGGCAGCACGAGCGCGAGGCCCGCGAGCAGCT
>CAZDGY010000412.1:0-6052 GCA_964504685.1 uncultured Kofleriaceae bacterium
ACCCGAAGAGGTCGTCGCCGAGCAGAAGGCGCGGCTCGCCGACGAGCAGCAACGCCGCGCGCGCTTGGTCGAGGCGATCGCAACGCTGAAGGTCGCGTCGTGATCGCGCCGCTGTCGCGAACGCGCGCTGGTCTGCTCGTCATTGATATCCAGGAGCGGCTCGTGCCGGCGATGGTCGAGGCGACCGCCGCCAAGGTGATCAGCAACGCTCAGATCCTGATCCGCGCGGCCCACACGCTCGGCGTGCCGATCGTCGTCAGCCAGCAGTATCCCAAGGGGCTCGGCGCGACCGTTGCGGCGATCGCCGACGTGCTGCCCGCCGACGCGCATCGGTTCGACAAGCTCGAGTTCTCGGCCGCCGCGTCGCCGGCGTTTGCCGCATTGTCGCCCGAGCTCAAGCGCGATCAGTGGATCGTCGTCGGGATGGAGACTCACGTCTGCGTCTACCAGACCGCGCGTGATCTCGCAGCCCGTGGCCACGCGGTCCACGTCGTCGCCGATGCGGTATGCAGCCGGACCGACGCGAACTGGCAGATCGGCATGGGCCTGGTCGCGAAAGCGGGCGCGATCGCCACGTCGACCGAAGTGTGCGTGTTCGATCTGCTCGGCCGGGCCGGGAGCGACGAGTTCCGCGTGCTGTCCAAGCTGATCCGCTAGCGGCGTCGTTAGTGAGCCGCCTTCCCCGGGATCGGGCGAAGCTTGCCGACGCACCGCGTCGAAGATCGCGTAGAGTTCGAGAAGTGATGACCGCGACCGCCTCGAGAGCTGCGGATCTCTACTCGCTCGGTGACGTCCCCGACCTCGGTGTCGTGCCCGAGAAAATGCTCGCGCAGGTGATCCGCGCCGAGCGGTTCGGTGAGCCGCGCGATGCGTTCCGCGAAGAGCCGGTGCCGGTGCCGGGGCTCGGTCCGCGCGAGGTGCTCGTCTACGTGATGGCCGCCGGCGTCAACTACAACAACGTGTGGGCGGCGATGGGCATCCCGGTCGACGTCATCAAGGCGCGCCAGAAGAAGGGCGACAAAGAGGACTTCCACGTCGGCGGCTCCGACGCGAGCGGCGTCGTGTGGGCGGTCGGCACCGACGTCACGAACGTCAAGGTCGGCGACGCCGTCGTCGTTCACTGCGGCATGTGGGATCACGACGATCCGCACATCGTGGCAGGCAAGGACCCGATGCTCGCGCCGTCGCAGCGGATCTGGGGCTACGAGTCGAACTGGGGCAGCTTCGCGCAGTACACGAAGGTGCAAGCGCACCAGTGCCTACCGAAACCCGAGCACCTGACCTGGGAGCAAGCCGCTTCGTACATGCTCGTCGGTGCGACCGCGTATCGCATGCTGCACGGCTGGGCGCCGCACACGATCCAGGCCGGCGATCCGGTGCTCGTGTGGGGTGGCGCCGGAGGGTTGGGCTCGATGGCGATCCAGATCGTGCGCGCGGCTGGCGGTCGCGCGATCGCGGTGATGTCGGGCGACTCCAAGCGCGAGTTCTGCACGAAGCTCGGCGCGGTAGGCGTCATCGATCGCCGCAAGTTCGACCATTGGGGCAAGCTCCCGCGCTGGTCCGACGACATCGAGTACGCGCTGTGGCTCAAAGGCGCGCGCGCGTTCGGCGCCGCGTTCTGGGAGGCGCTCGGCGACAAGAAGAATCCCGCGATCGTGTTCGAGCATCCCGGCGAGACCACGCTGCCGACCTCGTGCTTCGTGTGCGACACCGGCGGCATGATCGTGATCTGCGCTGGCACGACCGGCTACAACGCGACGCTCGATCTGCGCTACCACTGGATGCGCCAGAAGCGCCTGCAAGGCTCGCACTTCGCGAACGACGCGCAGGCCAAAGGGATCAACGACCTCGTGATCGCCGGCAAGGTCGATCCGTGCATGTCGCGCGTGTTCGCGTGGAACGAGACCGGCGATTGCCATCAGCTGATGCGCGATAACCAGCACCCGTCGGGCAACATGGCGATCCTAGTCAACGCACCACGGCCCGGCATGCGCACGCTCGCCGAGGTTCGCGCGGCGAAACCGTGACCCGACCGTTCCGCATCCTGGGGGTGCAGCAGCTCGCGATCGGTGGCCCGAGCAAGGCCGCGCTGCGCCAGCTGTGGGTCGACCTGCTCGGGTTGCCGGTCGTCGGTTCGTTTCGCAGCGAGCGCGAAAATGTCGACGAGGACATCCTGGCGATCGCAGGCGTCGAGATCGACCTGATGGAGCCGATCGACGCGACGAAGAGCCCGAAGGTTCACGAACCGCGGCTCAACCACCTCGGACTGTGGGTCGACGATCTGGCGGCCGCGGTGCAATGGCTCGGTGCGCAAGGCGTTCGCTTCACGCCCGGCGGGATTCGCAAAGGCGCCGCCGGCCACGACGTTTGCTTTATCCATCCCAAGGGCGACGCCGCGAACCCGCTGTCGGGTGAAGGCGTACTCATCGAGCTGGTCCAGGCGCCGCCCGACGTGATCGCAGCGCATTCGGCGGCAACCGGCGGCAGCCAGTGACGTTCATTCGAATTTCACGAGCGGCAAGCCAGCGAGCGCGCACCATTAGGGGATGCGCCGGTCCACCGCGGTCAAGTTGACGTTGCTGCCGATGCTCGCGACCGCGGCTGTCGCGGCTGCCGAGCCGCCTTTGCCGCCGGTCGAGCCGACGCAGGATGACAGCGAGCTCGCCCCTCCAGGGTTGACCGAGCCGCCGCCCGCGCCGGTCGATCCGAGCGAGCAACTCGGGCTCGCGCCGCCGGGCATGACACCCACGCTGCAAGAGCTCGATTGCGACAACGATCCGAACTGGCGACTCCGCGACGACTGCTTCGCGGACGACGTCTATGTCTCCGGCGGCGTGATCCGCGGCGGCTTCGGCAGCTACTTCTGGACCGGCGGTGGGCGCGGCGGCGGGCACGGCGGCCACGGCGGCTGAGCATGAAGCGCAACGCGATCGCCATGCGCCCCGACTGGCGCGCGCGGATCGAAGCGCAAGGCCTGCTGTTCCACAAGACGCACGACAACGCGGTGTACTGGGGCGAAGGCACGTACTACGAATTCACCGCCGGCGAAGCCGATGCGATCGAGCGCGCGACCCGCGAGCTCCACGCGCTGTGTGTCGATGCGGTGGGCGCGCTTGTCGAGCGCGGTCGACTCGGCGAGCTCGGCCTGTCGCCGCTCGCGATCGCATTGGTCGAGCGCAGCTGGCGCGAGCAGCCGCCGTCGTTGTACGGCCGGTTCGATCTCGCGCTCGGCGACGGCGTGCCGAAGATGCTCGAGTACAACGCCGACACGCCGACCAGCTTGCTCGAAGCGGCGGTCACGCAGTGGACGTGGCTCGCCGAGGCGTTCGGCGATGGTGACGGCGTAGTAGACCAGCAGAATCGCTTGCACGAGGCGTTGCTCGCGACCTGGCGTGAGCTAGCGCCGCGGCTCGGCGACCTCGTCCACTTCGCGTGCGTCGACGACATCGAGGACCGGATGACGGTCGGTTACCTGCGCGACACCGCCGAGCAGGCCGGGCTCGCGACCGCAGAGCTCGCGATCGCCGATCTCGGCTGGGATGCGAGCCAGTCGCTGCTCGTCGATCTCACCGGCCGACCGATCCACAGCTTGTTCAAGCTCTATCCGTGGGAGGGCCTCGTGCTCGATCGACTCGCGCCGGTGCTGCCGCGGTTGCAGCTCGCATGGCTCGAGCCGGCATGGAAGATGGTGCTGTCGAATAAAGCGATCTTGCCCCTGCTGTGGGAGCTCTATCCCGGCCATCCGAATCTGCTGCCAGCGTCGCGCGAGCCGGGACAGGTCGGCGCAGCCTTCGTCAGAAAGCCGATGCTCGGGCGCGAAGGCGCGAACGTCACGGTCGTCGCGCCCGGCGTCGAGGTCGCGACCGCTGGGCCGTACGTCGGCGCCGGTTACGTCTATCAGGCGTACGCCGAGCTCGGTGACTTTGCCGGCATGCGCCCGGTGATCGGCTCGTGGGTGATCGGTGGCGCGCCTGCCGGCATCGGGATTCGCGAGACGCCCGGCTACGTCACGAGCAACACCGCGCGATTCGTGCCTCACGTCGTGCGCTGAGCTAGCAACGCGAGATGATCATCTCGAGCACGAACACCGCCGCGAGGATCGCGAGCACACGCCACATCAGCTGGCGATAACGCGCGCCGGTCTCGTCGAGCTCGCGCGGTTGCGCCGGTGGCGGCGCGATCGCAGGTGGTGGCGGCGCAGGCGGCGGCGGAAGCAACGGCGATAGTCCGCTGGTCTCGGTGCGGGTCTGTTGCGTGAACACCCACGTGGTCCAGTCGATCACCACTTGGTTCGCTACGAAGTTGCGGGGCATCGCGATCACGCTACGCAGCGCATCGCGCATCGCCGCCGCGCTCTGCCACCGCCGCGTCGGATCGCGCTCGAGCGCGGTCATCACGACCTCGTCGACCTCGCGCGACACCCGGGGATTGGCGAGCGACGGGCGCGGGATCGGCAGCTTGCGCACGCGGGTCATCGTCTCGACATCGTCGAACCCGTCGAACAGGCGCCGGCAGGTCAAGAGCTCGTACATCACGACGCCGAGCGCCCACAGGTCGGCGCGCGCATCGAGCTCGCCGGCGAGATACTCGGGTGCGATGTAGTTGTACTTGCCTTTGATCAAGCCGACCGCGGTCTCTTCACCCGTGCGCAGCCGAGCCTTCGCGAGCCCGAAGTCGATCAGCTTCACGTGGCCACCGTCGAACACGATGATGTTCGAGGGCGACACGTCGCGGTGGATGATGCCGAGCGGTTCGCCATCCTCGCCGCGCAGGTTGTGCGCATAGTCGAGCGCGTCGCACAGCTGTGCCGCGATGTTGAGCATCACCGGAGTAGGGATCGCGCCGGCGGTCACGCTACAGTGCTGCGCGAGCTGCTTGAGCGTCGGGCCCGGCGCGTACTCCATCGCGATGAACGCGGTCTCGCGGAACGTGCCCGACTCGTAGGTCGCGACGATGTTGGGATGATGGAGGTAGCGGGTCAGCCGGCCTTCATCGACGAACGCGCGCCGTGCGTCTTGTTGCACGGCGACCCGCGGCAGCAAGCGCTTGAGTGCGCACTCCCGCCGGCCATCTTTGCCGACTCGCTCGGCGCGATGCACGGTTGCCATCCCGCCCTCGCCGAGCTGTTCGTAGACGAGATAGCGGCCGAAACTTTGCGGCGCCGCGCCGTCAGCTACCATTTCGGCACACCGTAGAGCGCGACGGTCGCTGCGGCGCCGGCGGTCAGCAGCAGCACGAGCAGCAACAGGACGAGCCCGACCCGCGACTTCTGGCGCAGCACCGGGCGCACGACCTCGGCGCCGACCGCGGGTGTCGTCTGCTTGCGGCGCTCGAGCATCGCCGCGACGATCGCGGGCCGCGAGGCGTTCGGGTCGTCATCCGCGATCGCTTCGATCGGGCGGCTCGGTTGATCGAGGATCTCGATCAGCTTCGCGACGACGCTCTCCTGCGGCTTGCGATCCTGCATGAACGCCCACTCGACCCAATCGATCAGCTGCGAGTTCGTGATCGGCTGGAGCTGGGCCCCGACCCCCGCGAGCGCGGTGCGCATCGCAGCGGCGCTTTGCCAACGGCTCGCTGGATCGCGCTGCAGCGCGGTCATCACGATATCGTCGAGATCGTCCGGTACATCGGGGTTCGATTTCGAAGGCGGCCGGACTCGCATCGACCGCACGCGATCGAGCGTGTCGAAGTCGTTGTCGGCATCGAACAGCTTGCGGCCGGTGAGCAACTCGTGAACGACGACGCCGACTGCCCACAGATCGCAGCGCGCATCGAGCTTGCCGGCGATGTACTCCGGCGCGACGTAGCTGAGCTTGCCCTTGATGATGCCGACCTGGGTGTCGTTCGAGGCGCGCTTGGCCTTCGCGAGCCCGAAGTCGATGAGCTTCACGAGGCCGTTGTTCGATACGATCAGGTTCGGCGGCGACACGTCGCGATGCACGATGCCGAGCGGCCGGCCGCTCTCGTCGGTCAGGTTGTGCGCGTGGTCTAGCGCATCGCAGATCTGGTGCGCGATGTTGAGCACGATCGGCGTCGGGATCGGGCCGAC
>CAZDGY010000413.1:0-6052 GCA_964504685.1 uncultured Kofleriaceae bacterium
AAAGCGACAGCGTCCCCAAAATCCTTGAACCAACCCGCCGAGTTAGAAGACGGAGGCCCGGCCACAAGTTGACAAAAGCGACAGCGTCCCTAGCTCAGGCGCTTGCGAACCGTGTCTTGCTTCTGCCGCAGCTTCGCCGCTAGCTCGTCGCGGCCGAGTACGCCTGCGCGGGTCGCGCCGATGCCGAGCCAGCGCACCGCGTAGGCGATGTTGCCGCGCGCTAAGAACGCGCGACTCGCCGACAGCGCTACCGCGACGTCGTTCTGATCTTCGTCGTGACGGCGGATGAATAGCGCCTCGGCCTGATCGACGCGACCGGCGCTGACGTAGACGTCGGCGAGGCCGTCGCGCATCGCGCCGATCCGGACGGCGCCGTGCGGCTCGCGCGATAGCACCTGCGCGTACGCCGCGACGAACTGCTCGTAAGCGGTCACCGCGCGATCGAGCTGATCCGCGCCGAGCTACATCGCGAGCTCGAGGAACGGCGCGTAGAACACGTAGCTGTCGATCGGGCATTCGAGCACGCCGAGGACCTCGGTCAGGTCGAGCGCACCGTCTTGGTGAGCCGCGGCCGCGAGCGTGGCGGCCTCGATCGCGACGCCAGAGCCGCCGAATTGCGCACGCGCTGCTTCGAGCCCGTGCAGGCGGACGATCGCGGAGACTCGCTCTGCACGAGCGACGTGCTCGGTGATGTGGTCCCAATCGAGCAGGTTCGCCGCTTCCGACGACGCCGGGCTCGTGAACTCGGGGTCGAAGTGATCGTCGTACGTCGCGCCGTCGGCAGTCAGCGCTCGGCGGGCGGCAGCGATCTCTTCGGCGGACAGCCAACTGATCCGCATCCCCCCACTATAGGCTACTTCTTCTTCGGGGGAGCCGGCTTCTTCTTGTCGGCCGGCGCAGCGCCGCCAAGCGATTGGATTTCTTCCTGGGCGCGCTTCTCGCCGGCGGAGTCTTTGCCCTTGTTGGCTTCGAGGTAGTGGTTGAGCGCGTCGACCGCTTTGCCGTTGTCGTGGTTCTCCTTGTACATGAAGCCCAAGTCGAACCAGCCGTCGGCGTTGCCGGGGTCGAGGCTCGTCGCCTTCTCGTACTCGGGGATCGCCTTGTCCGGATCCTGCTTGCGGCGATACGCGGCGCCGAGATTGAAGTGATAGCTCGCGTCGTTCGGGTTCAGCTCGATTGCTTTTTGGAACGCGGCGATCGCATCGTCCTCGCGCTTGGCGAACCGATACGCGACGCCGAGGTTGTTCTGCCACTCGGCCGCATCGGGCTTGAGCTTGACCGCCATCTCGAGGTCGGCGATCGCGCCGGCGGTATCGCCTTTCTGGCGGCGCACCGTGCCGAGGTTCGCGCGGATCTCGGCGTCCTTCGGATCGAGCTTGCACGCCGTGAGCAGCGCATCGAGCGCTTTATCGACCTGCTGGTTGCGGTAGTAGGCCATACCGAGGTTCGCCCACACGACCTTGTCTTTCTTGATCCCGACGATCGCATGCTCGTACGCGTCGACCGCCTTCGGAATGTCCTTCTTCGCTTTGTACAGGTGGCCGAGCGACGCCCACGCCATGTAGTGCTTGGGATTCTGCGCGACCGCGTGCTCGAGCGCATCGATCGCCTCGTCGGTCTTGCCCTGCTGCTTGTAGGCAAGGCCTTCCTTGTAGTAGCTGTCCGAGTCTTTGTCGGCCAACGCCGGGCCGGTGAGCCCGAGGCTGATCACGATCGCTGCGAGCGCGCGCATGCGTCCTCCTGAGCGGTGATCGTAACACCGAAAAACGAAACGGGCCCACTTGGGCCCGAGAGGAGGCGGTTAGAACCGACGGAAGCGCCGCAGGCGCGTTCCCGGCGCGGGTCTAACGGTCGCGCGCCAAGCGCGCACGCGATCTAGAACAGCAACCGCAGACCGAAGCGGAAGCTGCGCGGCAGCGTCAGCTGAGTCGCTTGGTTGAAGTTCTTGTTCGGGGTCAGCGTGATGTTCTGCGGCACGCCGTTCGCGTCTTCCGACTTCTCGTGCATCAGGTCCTTCGAGTCGCCACCGATGATCGGGTTCGCGTTGTCGAACGTGTAGTTCTGGTCGACGACGAGCTCGTCCTGCGTGTTGAACAGGTTGAACACGTCCATGAACGCTTCGAGCGTGCGCTTCTTGTCGAGCTTGTAGCCATACGCGACGTGGATATCGAGCTCGCTCGTCACCGGCTCGCGCGCGAAGGCGCCGCGCGGCAGCAGGTACGACTCGCCGAGGCCGTAGGTCGGGTGGCCAGCAAGCGTGTCGACCGGGATGCCGGACTGCGCACGGGCGCTAACACCAGTCGTCAGCTGGCCCGCCTTCTTGAGGTCGAACAGATAGAACCCGTCGATCTTGACGTTGTGCGGGCGGTCGAGACCGAGGAAGCCGTAGCGGTTGCCGAGCAGCTCGGGCAAGTCGTACTGCGACGTGATGTTCGGATCGAGCTGGTTCGTCTCGGTCGAGAACAGACCGGGGTAGTTACCCTTCTCGACCGAGTACGTGTACGACGCCATCAGCAGCGACTTGTGGGTCGGACGCTGCTCGAGGCGAACAGTGACTGCGTCGTAGTTGCGGCTCGGCGGATCCTCGTTCTTGATGAACGACAGCTCTTGCGAGCGGGTCTCCAACGCCGAAGCGAGGTTCGGGTTCGACGTCATGATCGCCTGCGCCTGCGCGTGGAGCTGCGCGGCCTGCGCATCGTAGTTCTGGCCGGGGTTCGCGATGATGTAGTCGTTGCCGCCGTCGGTCGACATATCCTCGATGATGGTCGGCAGCGTGCGGTGGGTCCACGTCAAGCTTGCCTTGAAGTCCGGCATGATCTCGTACTCGGCGCCGAGCACGAGCTCTGCGGTGTACTGACCCTTGAGGCCTGGCGCGACGAACTCGGTACCACCGCCGAATAGACCGGCGGTCACCTGATCGTTGCATTGCTGGATCGCGAGGCCGGCGTTCGGCGTGTTCGGGTTGCCGTGATCCGCGGCGCAGTTCGGGTCCATCCCGAGCTGGTGAGCGTTCAAGAACCTGATGTTATCGATCTCGCCGCCGAACGAGCGGACGTTGATGTCCATCGGGATGTTCTCGTAGAACCAGCCGTAGTGGCCGAAGATCTTCGACTTACCTTCTTCGGTCGGATCCCAGATGACGCCGAGGCGCGGCGCCCAGTTGTTGACCGAGAACGCGGTCGACGGCACGATCTCGCCAGTCGGGGAAGCGGTACCGACGAGCTGCGACGCGGTCAGCGCCGCCTGCTGCTCGAACCGGACGCCGAGATTGAGCGTGAAGTTCGGGCGGACCTGCCACGAGTCCTGGAGGTACGCGCCGATGCTGCGGTCGCTGGTGTTGGCATGGCGATCGTTCGTGGGACCGCAGATCGCGAGACCGCCGGAGCACACCGCCTGCCCGGAGGGCAGCGTCTTGCCGAAAGCAACCGGGTCCGCCATGTAGGCCGCGACCTGGGCTGGGGTCAGGTTGCCGACGATCTGGTCGTAGCTGTTCGCTTGCCAGACGCCGGGCAACGCGTTCGCTGCATCGCTGCACGCGCCGGTGACCGGATCGTTGTTGCAGGTGCGTTGCAGCGCGACGCCGCCGGTGTCGAACTGCGTGGTGTTGTAGCTCGAGCCTTCGTAGTCGACGCCCGCCTTGAATAGGTGGTAGCCGAGGAACTTCACGCGCTGGGTGACCGAGAGCACCGCCGACGTGCGGTCGTTGTTGCGCTGCTCGAGGAAGCCGAGGCCCTGATCCGCGTAGTTCGTGATCGGGCACTTGCGGAAGCCCTGTGGGCTCGGGGTGCCGTTGACCGGGTTGTCGTTGCAAGCCGCGATCGTGGTCGCGTTCTCGAGATCCGCGAAGTCGTACAGCGAGCGCTCGTATTTGTACTGGGTCAGTGGCTGGCTGCCGACATCGCTCGGCGAGCTCTGCAGCGTGTAGCCGTGGTGATAGCCGACGACCGCGTCGATCTGAGTCTTACCCTCGTTGAACTTCGAGGTGTAGCGGCCCGAGACGTCGTAAGCGCCGTCCTTCTGGTTGTAGAGCGTGTCCTGTGGCGCGAACACAGCGGTACCGATGCCGCTGTTCAAGTCGGAGTAGTTACCGTTGCGCGGGTTGCCGAACGCCGAGATCTGGAACTGGTTGTTCTGATCGATCGCGCCGTTGATCTTCGCGGTGAACGAGTACGTCCGCTGCTGGTTCGGAATGTCGAGGGTCGTGACGCGATTGTGGGTGGTCAATCCGGTCGCCGGATCGATCTGCGCAGCGCCGGTCGCCGGGTCGTAGACCTGTGCCTGGACGAGGCGGCTGACCGTGGTCTGGCTGACCTGGGGATCGATGCCGACGTGGAACCACAGCTTGTCCTTGATGATCGGACCGCCGAGCTCGGCGCCGAGATCCCAGGTGTAGTCGAGGTTCGACTGGGTATCGACCGAGTTACCTTCGCGCTGGATCGTCTTGGCGGTCGCGACCAACGCGCCCGGGGTGTAGTAGCCGAACACCGAGCCGTGGAACTCGTTCGAGCCCGACTTGGTCACGACGTTGACGATGCCGCCGGTCGCGCGACCGTACTCGGCATTGTAACCGCCGGTGATGATCTCGGTCTCTTGCACGAACTCGTTCGGCAAGTTCGACGACAGCGCGCCGTACGCGGTGTCGGTCGTGTTGATGCCTTCGACCACGTACGTGTTCTCGACCGACGTCGCGCCGGACAGCGACGTGCCGTAGAAGTCGCCTTGCGCCGACGCCGCTGCGCCGAGCACTTCGCCGAACGTACGACCGGTCGGAACGTTGCGGGTGTAGTCGTCGGTCAGCGTGATACCGGTCTTGGTCGAGCCTTGATCGATGACCGGGGCCGTGCCGCGAATCTGAATGACTTCGCCCTTGGGCTTGCCCGCGCCGGCGCCGGAATCGATCGTCACGTTGACGACGGCTTCCTTACCGACTTGGATGAGGACGTTGCCGCGCGAGAACGTGCCGTCGTTGTAGTAGACGGTCAGCGTATAGATGCCCGGCGGCAGCGACGTGATGAAGTAGAGACCACCTTCGTCGGTGATCACTACCTGCTCGCCTTGCAGAGCGGGCGAGGTCGCGACGACGGTCGCGCCCGGAGCCGCTTCGCCGTTGGCCTTGTCCTTGATCTCACCGCGCAAGCTGCCGACGGTGGCAGACGCCTGCGCGTGCGCCGAGTGGGTGTCGATGAGTGAGGCGCCCCCGAATGCGAGGGCAGCCATCATGAAAGCGGAAATTGCCTTGTTCATGGGGATGCTCCTCGGTCTCAGGGTAGGCAGTCCGGTCCGGTTGCTGCCGGCGCCGTGACGGTGAAGTTGATGACCAAAGCGCCCATCTGCGAGTACGTGTCCGCCGCACCGAGGGGCACGACGAGGTCACTGATCGCCGCTTGGTCCTTCAACGTGAAGGTGTACGAGCCTGGCGGCAGGTCGCCGGTCAGGTCGAGCTCGCCACCACCTGGGCTGGACGACGTCAACGCGACGTTCGGGCTCAGCGTGTAGTCCGCCGAGGTCAGCGTCGTCGGATCCATCTGTTGGTTGAACACGAGTGCGATCGTGGTCGGGTTGCTGCCGCTCGCGTCGCCGGTGACGGTATCGTTGTTGTTCGGGCTCGACGACACGAGCTGGATCGTGGCCGCGGTCATGAACGTCGTCGAGGCCGCATCCGACGCGGCGATCGTGTAGGTGCCCGACTTGACGCACGCACCGAACTCACCGCCCGGGCAGTCGTCGATCGTCGCGCCGACATTCACGGTCAGCGTGTAGCTCGTGCCGAGCTTGTAGACGCCCGGGAAGGTCACGTTGCCCGACGCGTCAGCGACCGGCCCGGTGAAGCCCTGCGGGGTCGGCGTGAGCGTGAACTCGGTCGCGAGCAGCGACGTATCATCCATGTACTGGTTGAAGTTGAGCTCGGCCGGTTGCGCCGGCGCGCTCGACGTCGAACCATCCGAAGGCGTGACGCCGACGAGCGTGATCGGGTTCGTCATGAACGCGGTCGCGGTGTTGATCGACGGATCCGGCATCGTGAACGTGGTGGCGACACCGCAATGATCCTTGA
>CAZDGY010000414.1:0-6045 GCA_964504685.1 uncultured Kofleriaceae bacterium
GTGCCGGATCGAACGTGAGCTCCGGGAGTCGAACGACGACCCGAATCCCGTGCGCGTCGGTGCGCGGCCGGCTCACCACCTTACGAAAGTACGCCCCACGCACATGCCCGTCGACGTGGGACGTGAGGCAGCTCTGCGGCGTGGTAGCGACCGGATCGGGGGCGACCGGAGCTCGCGTCGTTCGGGGTGCGGGCCCGCACGCGACGATGGCGCTCAGGACGGCCAATCGCCGGTGCGCGGTCATCGCTCGACCATCCGCGACATCGGCGCGTGCGCGAACATCTCCGGCCCCGTCTCGTTCACTGACACGACCAATGCGGCTGCGTCGGCGTGCACACGCCGGTCGAGCAATCGTCATCCGAGTGACAGCCTTTGATGCAGTAGCCTTCGCCCGCGGCGCAGACATCCTCGGTGCCGCTGACACCTTGGTTGCAATCGTAGTCCGTCGCACAAGGGACCGTGTCGGGAGGACTCGTAGCTCCCGACAAGTGATAGACGCGATACGTGGAATAGCTACCGCCGAGAATGTCTCCGAGCGCTAGGTGGTAGTGCGCGTTGTTGTGGCAATCGACCGTGATCTCGTCCTCGCCCGTGCCCGCGATGACGACGATGCAGACGTGACCGCAGTTTGCTTCGTCGCTGTCGTCGTCGCAGAACCCGCTCCCCGTGTCGTCGCTATAGACGACGACGTCACCGGCATTCGCGGACGGATCGTCGCCCTCGGTGTGCTCCTCATAAGGCACGCCGGAGAACGCATCAACGAGGGTGGGCACGTAGGTGATCACCGAGATGTTTAGCGAGCCGGCGCGCAGCGATCGCGATGTGAACTCGGCGCACAGGCCCTGACCATCATCCCAGTGCGCGTCCGCATAATCGACCGCAGCACTGGGCTGGTACCCGAAGGTCGCGAGCTCGGCTGCGGCAGTCGAGCCGGTCGCGGCGGTCGGAGGAGTCGGCGATGCACTCAACGTGCAACCGGCGACGCAAATCGTGAATAGACACCGGGTGATGAGTTGACGGGGCACGGCTCGCGGTTCAGCAAGCGCCATGCCGCTGGGTTCGACGCGTTCACGACGCGCAGACGAAGGATCGGGTGGGACTTCGCGCCAGACCGCCGACGAGTGTGTGCACTATCGACGGCGATCGTCGGCGACCATCCGTCGGTTTCCGTCACGTTTGGTCGACTGGACCGCGCCGCGCTTCCGCGTCCCTGACGTGGAGCGGCAAGCCCGCGCCGTCGAGCGGCAGGCGCACCGTGATCGTCGTGCCCTGACTCGGCGCGCTGTCGATCGTCAGCGTGCCGGAGTGCGAGTCGACGATCGATGCCACGATCGCGAGGCCGAGGCCGGCACCTTCACCTGCCGCGCGCGTGGTGAAGAACGGCTCGCACGCGCGTGCTCGATCTGCTTCGCTCATGCCGCAGCCGGTGTCGCGGACCGCGAGCACAAGTTGGTCTCCGTCACGCGACAGCTCGATCGCGACGGTCCCGTTCGTTCCGACCGCGCGCAGGGCATTGTCGACGAGGTTCACCAACAACTGCTCGACCTCGCCCGCCCGCGCACGGACGAGCGGCACGTCTTGGACCTCGCTCGTCAACCCGACATTCCCGGCAATCCGTGGCGCGAACAACGCGCGCGTCTGGTCGATGATCCGCGCGACATCGACCTGGTCGATCACACGCCCGGACCCCGAGGTGAGGCGCTGGAGGTCGCCGACGATCAGCTTGGCGCGCCGCGCGCCTTCGGCGATGTCCTCGGCAAGCGTGGCGAGATCGGCGACCACGAATGCGAGATCGCGTTTGGCGTCGAACCGCAGCGTCGAGGCGATCTCCTCCGCCGTGCGTGCGCGCCCGTCGCTTAGCGTCGTGGCGGTTTCGTTCAGAAACCGCACGTAGCGCTGCAACGGCGGTACGTTGCCTGCGATGTAGCCGATCGGATTATTCAGCTCGTGCGCGATGCCTTGGACGAGCATCGCGATCGACGCCAGGCGTTCTGCGCGGACGAGATCGCGATTGCGCTCGACGAGCTCGCGCGTCTTCGCCGCGACCAAGTCGGCGAGTTCGGTCTCGCGCCCACGCTGTGCGCGCGCGATCCGTGCGACCAGCTGCGCGATCCGAGAGCTGCTGAAGATTGCGACCCAGGCAGCGCAACCCAGGAGCAGCGCCGCCGACCACAGATTCGGGAGCGGCAGGCTCGCGCGCCGTAACACGAGCCAGCTGCCGAGTAAGGCTCCGACGAGAGTCAGCGCGACACCGCGCTTGGTGAACGACAGCTGCGATACATAGACGAGCGACGCGAAGATGCCGACCGCGAACATCGCGACCACCTCGGGCCGGTTCGAGACGCCGATGAACCACCCCTGGACGAGGCCCGCCATAGGCAGATCGACGAGCGGCACCGCGAGCCACAGGTAACGCCGCGCCGCAGCTCGGTGCGCCGCGAGCTGCATGGCCAGCGCGAGGACAAACCACAACGCGAGCCCGGGCAATGGCACGAGCCACTCCGGGCGGTCCCCGAGCCCGAGCGCGAGCGCAAGCGCGCCCCAGCCCGCAATCGCGACGAGCCGCACGACGTTGAATCGCGCGGCGACGTCGCCGCGTTCCATCACGATCGCAGCGCGTACCGCCTCTGCGAGCCCGCGGTCGTCTGGCTCGACCGTCATCGAATGCCGTGACGCTCGATGCGATCGTTGAGCGTGGTGCGCGGGATCCCGAGGATTCGCGCGGCACGCGCTTTGCTCCCTCCGGCTTGGCGCAACGCGTCGCGGATGCGCTCGGCCTCTTCGCGGGCGATGTCTTCGAAGATCGAGCCTGCGGGCGGCGCGGTCGCGGCCGCCGAAGCTGGCGGCAACTCGACCACGAAGTCGTCGGCGCCGAGCTCCGCGACCGGATCGGCGATCACGGCCGCGCGCTCGATCAGATTTCGTAGCTCGCGCACGTTGCCGGGCCAGTCGTAGCGCGCCAGCGCCGCGAGCGCGGCATCGGAGATCGTGAGCACCTTACCCATCTCGGCCGCGCACCGCGCGACGAAGTGCCGGGCAAGTGCGATCAGATCGTTGGGGCGCGCTCGCAGCGGCGGGACCAAGAGCGGAACTACGTTGATCCGGAAGAACAAGTCCTCGCGCACCGCTCCGCTCCGCACCAGCGCCTCGAGGTTGCGGTGCGATGCCGCGATCAGCCGGATATCGATCTGGATCGTACGGTTGCCGCCGACGCGCTCGAACTCGCGCTCCTGCAGTACCCGGAGAAGCTTGACTTGGAGTGCCGGCGAGATGTCGCCGATCTCGTCGAGGAACAGCGTCCCGCGCTGCGCTTGCTCGAACCGGCCGATCCGCGTCGTGCGAGCACCGGTGAACGCGCCCGCTTCGTGGCCGAACAGCTCGCTCTCGAGCACGCCCTCGGAGAACGCCGAGCAGTTGATGCGGACGAAGGCGCGATCAGCGCGCGCGCTGCGGCGGTGGAGCTCGCGCGCGACCAACTCCTTTCCGGTGCCACTCTCGCCTCGGATCATGATCGTGGAATCGGTCGATGCGATCCGATCGATCAGGTTCGACAGCGCGTGGAGATCGCCGTCGAGGCCGACCATCTGATCACCGCCGTTCGCGGCAATGTCGCGGCGCAGCGCTTCGCGTTCGAGACCTGCCCGTTGCAGCGCGCATTGACGCTCGTGGTGATCGAGCGCGCGCTTGAGCCGAATCCCGAGATCCTCTTCCTGCCACGGCTTGAGCACGTAGTCATGCACGTGACCGCGCTGGATTGCGGAGAGCAACAGCTCGCGATCGGAATACGCGGTGAGGAGAATGCGTGCGACCTCGGGTGACCGCGCGGCCACGTCCGCGAGCAGCTCGATGCCGGTCGTTCCGGGCATGCGTTGATCGCTGACCACGGCACCGACTTCGTGGCGCGCCATCAACTCGAGCGCTTCGGCGGCCGAGCTGGCGGTCAGGATCGTCAGCTGGTCTTCGAATAGACGGCGGAACAGCCGGAGATTCTGCGGCTCGTCATCGACGTAAAGGATGGACGCAGCCACGCGGGCAGCCTGCCAACAAACGATGTGGCTCGCAAGCACCGTCGATCGTCGTCGCTTTACGTCGGCTCACGTCGTGATCGCTCGGGATGCGCGCGGCACGGCGCAGGCGCGTTGGCACGAGAGCTGCTCCGGCGAGCGCGATGCGATACGCGAGTGGATGCATTCTGGCGATGGTCCTGGCCGCGTGCGAGAGCCATCGCTTCGCGATCGCCGCGGAGTGCAATCCGCTGGGCGCGAATCACTGCCTGACCCCGTGGCCATCGTCCGCGTTCGAGGTCGACGATGCGACCTCGGAGACTGGCCGTCGCCTCGCGGTCCCGGCCACCGCGATGCCGATCAACGATAACGGCGTTGCGATCGATGCGACCCCCTGGAACCTCGCGGACGGGTTCTCGCCGGCCGCACCGATCGTGATGGCGTTCCCCGGCGGGGTTTCGAGCGACGGGCTACCGCCGAACGACGACTACGACCTCAGCCTGTCGCCGAGCAGTCCGACCGTGATCCTCGACATGACGACCGGTCAGCGCGTCGCGCACTTTGCCGAGATCGACGAACAAGCCGACGACACGCCAGATTCGCAGGCGCTGTTCTTGCGGCCGGCGGCGCGGCTGATCGGAGGTCACCGCTATGCCGTCGCGATCACGAAGCTGGTCAAGGCGCGCGACGGTAGCGAACTGGTGAGCCCACCCGGCTTCCGCGCGCTCGTGTCGAACACGCCGACGAGCCATCCGCTGCTCGAAGCCATGCGCCCACGGTTTGCGGACGTACTTGCCGCGCTCGACTCGGCAGGTTTTCCAACGCAGCAGCTGGTCATGGCGTGGGACTTCACGGTCGCGTCGGATGACTTTTTGCACCGCGATATGATCGCCGCGCGCGACCGCACGCTCGCGGCGCTGGCGAATCATCCGATCGCGTACACGATTACGTCGGATGCGCCGATCGACGACGGCAGCGAGATCAAGCGCGAGCTAACCGGCACGCTCGATGCGCCGCTGTTCCTCAGCAACGGAGGCGGTTTCGCCGCCGGCACGGTGATCATGCGCGACGGCGACGGACTCCCCACGACCCAAGGCTTCTACCAGATCCCGTTCACCGCGATCGTGCCGGCGTGCGCCTACGACGCGAGCGCGCCCGTCGCGATGGTGATGTACGGGCACGGCCTGATGGGCGACTCGATCGAGACGGCCGGTGCGGTCCAGAGCACGACCGCCAGCGAGCTTTGCATGGTGTTCGTCGGCACGAACATGCGCGGCATGTCGGGCGACGATCTGCCCGCGGTCGCGATGATGCTGAACGATCTTTCTCGCGGGGACGAGGTGTTCGAGAAGATCGAGCAAGGCCTCGTCAACCACATCACGCTGGCTCAGGCGATGCGCACGACGTTGGCCCAGACGCTGTTTGTCGATGCGGCCAACGGCAACAAGCCACTGGTCGACCCGACACAGGTATTTTACTACGGGCTCTCGCAAGGCGGAATTTTCGGCGCATCTGTCATGGCGTACGAGCCAACGATCACCCGCGCTGCGCTCGGGGTCGGCGCGGCAAATTATTCGCTGCTGCTCGAGCGCTCCAACGATTGGCCGATCTATCGCGTGGTCCTCAGCGGCGCGTACACCGATCCGCTCGACGACACGCTCGCGATCAACTTGATGCAGATGCGGTGGGACAAAGTCGAGCCGTCCGGAATCGCCAACACCGTGTTGCAAGGCACCGCGACGGGCGTCCCGCCGAAGCAACTGCTGCTGCAGAACGCGATCGGCGACGACGAGGTCGCGAACCTCGCGACCTACTGGGAAGCTCGTACGATGGGGCTCCCCGTACTCGGACCGACCCCGGTGATGCCATGGGGACTCACGGTGCAAGCGAGCCCGATGCCGGGCGGTAGCACGTTGGTGATGATGGACGGCGGCGCGCCTCAACCGCCGACGATCGATGTCCCTGCGGCGGCGACCGGCATGCACGATCTCACGCGCAATCAATCCGCCGCGCTCCGCCAAATCGGCGACTTCTTTCGAAC
>CAZDGY010000415.1:0-6005 GCA_964504685.1 uncultured Kofleriaceae bacterium
TCGCGGCGTCGAGCGCGGCGGCGGTCGGGCGCTTGCTCGGATCGAGCGCGAGACAGCTCGCGACCAGGTCGGCGAGCTCGGCGCTGCACCGGCGATCGGCGGCGTCGAGCCGCGAGCAGGTCGCGAGCAACACCGCGGCGGCTTCCTCGCTCGGCCGCGCGCGCTGAAACGGCCGCTTGCCGGCGATCCATTCGTAGAGGATCACGCCGAGCGCCCAGATATCGGCGGCGGCGTCGACCGTGCGCCCTTCGATCTGCTCCGGCGCCATGTAGCCGACCGAGCCGACCGTCGTGCCGGTATCGGTGTGATGCGTCATGCCATCGCTCCACGCGAGGCCGAGATCGATCACCGTGATCACGCCATCGGGCGACGCGATCGCATTCTCCGGCTTGAGGTCGCGATGGACATAACCGGCGGCGTGCAGTGCAGCGGTCGCGGCGACGACCGGTTGCACCAACAGCATCGCGGTCTCTGGACACAGTGCGCGCCCGCCGCATAGTGCGCGCAAGTTCGTGCCGGCGAGCAGCGGCAGCACGAGGTACGGGCCGAGCTCGAGATCGAAGCCGTGGTCGACGAGCGTGACGAGGTTCGGATGGGCGAGCTGACCGAGCGCAGCGATCTCGCGATCGAAGCGTGCGCGTGCCGCGGCATCGACATCGACCGCAGGCGCGAGGATCTTGACCGCGACCGCGCCAGTCGGGCCGGTGGCGCGAAACACCTGGCCACTCCCTCCCTCGCCGATCCGCTCGTGGAGCTGATACGGACCCAGCGCGATCGATGCTGGCTTTGGCACGGGTCGCAGCGGTTATCGTCTGCGCCGGCGCGTCCTGCAAGCCCGGAAATCGCTCGGTCGAGGCCGCTCCAGCTCACCTGGCGGCGCGCGCCGCCGAGGCAATGGCCGAGAGGCCGCCCTGACCGCGGGTCTTCGTGCCCGCGACTGCGCCGCCGATGCCCGCGACGATCGTCTCGAGGAACACGATCGCTGCGATGAACAGGCCCAGGGTCTGGCCCATCTGTGCGCCGGCCTCGGACATCTGTGCGTGCGCCGCGCCCGCCGACACCGCGTCGCCCATCACCGTGGTCGCGGTCTTCGTCAGGCTCGCGATCAGGAAGTAGTAGCCCGCGCCCGCGGCGGCTCCTGCGACGAGGAATGCGGCGATCGCGCCGCCGGTGCGCGCCCGGGTCAGGTAGGTCGACAAGAACCCGCCGACCGCGACGATCGCGAAGTAGATCGCTGCGGTCGCCTTCTGGCCGAGGCCCTGCAGCGCGTACGACGCGCCGATACCGGCGGCGATCGAACCGAATGCGAACAACCAGACAGCGTGACGAGACAACTTGGAATCGGAATTGGTGGTCATGATTTCTCCTTGGTGAGCGCCGGCAAGAGCAGCCGCCGTGCCAGCGCAACTGCGCGATTGCCATAACGCGGTCGCTGCCAACGATGGCAGCGCTGCCGGAGATGGCAGTACGATGCGCGCGATGGCCGTCGGCGAGCTCGTGCTGGTGATCGTCCCGGTCGGGGGCGCGCAGCCGATCCGCTTGCCGCTGACCAAGCGGATCACGACGGTCGGCTCCGATCCGGCCGCCGACATCCAGCTCGCGACCGCGCCTGCGCAATGGGCGGTCGTGCAGCGCGGCGACGCACGGGTCGAGATCCACTTCGCGACGACCGGCGCGCGCCACGTGCTCGAACCGGGGCAGCGGGTCACCTCCGACCGGATCGAGCTCGCGCTCACATCGACCGCGACGTTGCGCGAACGCGAGCGCTCGATCGAAGAGCTGGTCTCGGCGCTCGCGGCGGTCGACTCCCCGGATCGCGCGGTCGAGCTGCTGCTCACCGGGTTGATCGCGGCATCGGGCGCTGATCTCGGCGCGCTGATCCTGGCGGACGGTGACACCTATAGTGTCGCGGCAGCGCGCGATCGCGATGGCGCCGTGCTCGAAGGGGCACGCGAATTGCTTTCCGACACGATCGTGCGCGACGTGCTCGGCACCGGTGAACGCGTCCAGATCGACGATGTCGCTGCGCACAGCCGCTATGCCGCGATCCCGTCGGTCAGCGCGCTCGCGCTCGGCTCGGCGCTGTGCCTGCCGATGCGGCTCGATGGTCGTGCGCTCGGCGCGGTGTTTCTCGCACGTCACGACCGGTCGGCGCTCGACGAGCTCGCGTTGGCAGAGCTGCGGATCTTGGCAGCGATCGCGGTGCCGATGCTCGCACAGCTGCGCCGGGTCGCCGCGCCGCAGCGCGACGAGCTGATCGGCGATTCGGCACCAGTGCAGCAGCTGCGCGCGCTCGTCCGCCGCATCGGGCCGACCGACTTGAGCGCGCTGCTCCACGGCCCGTCCGGCTCGGGCAAGGAGCTGGTCGCGCGGGCGATCCACGCATCGAGCGCACGCGCCGCACGGCCGATGATCGCGATCAACTGCGCGTCGGTTGCCGCGACGCTGCTCGATGCAGAGCTGTTTGGCTATCGCAAGGGTGCGTTCACCGGTGCGATGACCGACCGCGTCGGGTTGATCGAAGCGGCGCACGGCTCGACGCTGTTCCTCGACGAGATCGGCGACATGCCGCTCGCGATGCAAGCCGCGCTATTGCGCGTGCTCGAACAACGCGAGGTCAAGCGGCTCGGCGACCACGTGCCGCGGCCGGTCGACTTTCGGTTGATCTGCGCGACTCATCGCGACCTCGAAGCCGAAGTCGAGGCGGGTCGATTTCGCGCGGATCTGCTGTTTCGCTTGCGCGAGGTCACGCTCGATATTCCGGCACTCGCGGCGCGCGGCGACGACATCGATCTGCTCGCTCATGCGTTCTTGCGCCAGGCGGAAGTGCAACTCGGGCTACCGCTGCACACGCTTACCGACGACGCGCTGGCAGCGCTGCGCGCGCACCCCTGGCCCGGCAACGTACGCGAGCTCAAGGCGACGATGCGCCGGATCGCGGTGCTCGCCGACAGCAAGCTGATCCGCGCCGCCGATCTTGGCTTCGCGCCCTCGGTGTCCGCGCCGTTCGTGCCGCGCGCCGCGACCGCGCCGATGGCCGAAGATGCCGGCGAGCTACGCGGGCTCGTCGCTGCGGCGATCGCGCCCGGTGCCGCGATCCAGCCGCTCGCGGGGTTGCGCGATGCGTTCGTCCGTCGCTATGTCGAGCTCGCGATCGAGCGCAGCGGTGGCGATCGCGATGCCGCCGCGCAGGCTCTCGAGATCGGCGTGCGCACGCTGTATCGCTACATTGCCTGAGTTGGCAGCGTTGCCAACGCTGGCAGTCGTCGCCACGTGCAGTCGCGGACTTCGCGCGGCACGAGCGCTGCACTAGCGGTCGGCATGCAAAACATCATCATGTCATCCCTCCTCGCTCTCACCCTCGGAGCCGTCGGCTGCAGCAAAGGCACGCCGACCTCGTGCGACGACATCGTCGAGCACACCGCGTCGTTCATGCCCGACGAGCTCAAAGAGCAGGTCCTCAAGGACAAGCCGAAGGCGGTCGCGAAGTGCGAGAAGCTATCGCCCGAAGCGAAGAAGTGCGCGGCCGAAGCGTCGTCGGTGGACGACCTCATGAAGTGCCCGCGCTAGGGAGTCGGCGACGACGTTCCGCCTGCCGCGGCGTCGGGCTTGTGGATCTGCACGAGCTCGGCGAGCATCTCGACCTTCGCGGCGCGCAGCTTCGTCGCCTCGTCGAGGCCCTTCTGCACGCTGTCGATCGTCTCTTGCGGCGAGCGCAACAGCTGATAGTTCGTGATCTCGGCCTGCGACCTCGTGATGAACTCGTCGAGGTCCGCGACTGTGACCTTGATGCGCTCGATCTGTTGGCCGAGGTCGTCGTTGCCGGCCTTGGCGGCGTCGGCCGGTGCCGGGCGGAACTGATCTCGATCGAGCGTGCTGTCGCGCATCAGCTCGTAAGTCGAGGTACGCCAGCTCGCGTTGTACTGCGCGTTGCGGTTGTGCGTCGTGTCGTCCGTTCCGGTCCACTTGCGGTGCGCCGCTTGTGGTCCGTCCTTGTCGAGCACGCCTTTCCCGACCCCGGGGCCGGCGTTGTAGTAGATCGTCTCGAGATAGAACTGCTCGGTGTCGTTCATCTTGCCGAGCGGCGTCGTGGTTCCTTTCGCGTCGCGCTCTAGCATCGACTTGGTGAGCGCGAGCATCGCCGCGGACGCATAGATCGCCTGCACGAGCGTTAGCTGTCCCACCGAGTGAACGCGCTCTTGCTTCTCGTTCATGTGCTCGGACGCGATCACCCGTCCATGCTCGATCGACGGGTGCAGCCACGGCTTGAGACTGTCGATCCGGTCCATGAACGTGTCGAGCCCGAGGCTGTTGAAGCCGTCGATCCCGTCCAGCGCGTTGTTGTCGAGCAGCGAGTTGCCGCCCTCCGCGATGAAGTTCGTCGTTAGCTCTGCGTTCGAGATCTGGAACTCGTGGTGGTTGGCCTTCGCGCGCTGGTTGATGAACGCGACTGCAGTGGGCACGGTCTCGCGGAACACCATCTCCGCCGCGTTGCTGCCGTCGACGTAGCCGCCGAACCGGTGCGGGCGCACGCCCCATTTGTCGGTGAGCTGTTTCGTCTTGCTCGCGACGTCGGCTTGGGCCGGTGCCGGCGCGTCGGCGTGATGCGCAGATGCTGGCGCCTCGGCCGGCGCCTGGTTCTCGACGATGCCGAGCGCGGATTGAACGAAGCCGTTGCCGTGCGACTTCTGCGCCGCCACGATGATCGCTTCGATGAACTGCGGATGCTGCGCGATTACCTGCGCGAGCGCCGCCGGCGTCGCAGCAACCGTAGCCTGCGCGTTGACCGTCGCGGCCAGTGCGACGTCCGCGGCCTGCGCGGCTGGATCGGTTAAGTCAGCGCTCTTCTGCGTGGTCGCAACGACGCCCATCGACCCAGGATATCACGCGACTGGGGCGTTTAGTCCCGCCGATACATCGTCATCACGCACGCGCCGCCGAGGCCGAGGTTGTGTTGCAACGCGATCTTCGCGCCCTCGACCTGCCGCGCTTCGGCCTGGCCGCGCAGGTGCCACACGAGCTCGGTGCATTGCGCCAACCCGGTCGCGCCGAGCGGGTGCCCCTTCGACAGCAGGCCACCCGACGGGTTCGTCACGAACTCACCGCCGTACGTGTTGTTGCCGTCCCAGATGAACTTCTCGGCCTCGCCTTCTTTGCACAGGCCGATCGCTTCGTAGGTGAGGAGCTCGTTCGCGGTGAAGCAGTCGTGGAGCTCGACGACATCGACGTCATCGGGGCCGATGCCGGCTTGCTCGTAGACCTTCTTCGCGCACGCCTTCGCCATGTCGAAGCCGACCATCTTGATCATCGAATGCTCTTCGAACGACGACGGGTAGTCGGTCGTCATCGCTTGCGCCGCGATGTACACGGGGCGATCGATGTTGTGCTTCTTGACGAAGTCATCGCTCGCGAGCACCGCGGCGGCCGCACCGCACGTCGGCGGGCAGCACTGGTAGCGGGTCAGCGGATCGAACACCTCGGGCGATGCGAGGATCTCCTCGACCGACAGCATCTCCTTGAACAGCGCGTATGGATTCTTCGCGGCGTGCTTGCGCGCCTTCTCGCTGATCTTCGCGAACGTCTCGCGCTTCGTGCCGTACTTCCAGCGGTACTCGCGTCCGGCGCCGCCGAACATTTGCGCGGCGGGCGGAGCCGAGTTGAAGCCTTGCTCCTCGTTCATCACGTTGACGAACTTGTCGAGCGGGTTAGCGCGATCGTTCCACTTCGCCTGCAGTGCGCCGGCTTCCATCTGCTCGAAGCCGACGACGAGCACGCACTCGGCGATGCCGCCGGCGATCGCCTGCGCGCCGAGCATCAGCGCCGAGCTACCGGTCGAGCAGTTGTTGTTGACGTTGAACACCGGGATCCCGGTGAGTCCGAGTTGGTACACGGCGCGTTGGCCGCACGTCGAGTCGCCGTAGACATAGCCGGCGTACGCTTGCTGAACTTCGCCGAACGGGATCTTCGCGTCGGTGAGTGCCGCTGTGCCGGCCTTCACCGCCATC
>CAZDGY010000416.1:0-5988 GCA_964504685.1 uncultured Kofleriaceae bacterium
GCCCTGACGAGCGAGCTCGAACCGTGATTACAGCAGCGCTTCGTACGCCGCGGTGACCTCGGCGAAGCGAAGCTCGAGCACCCGGCGGCGATCGCCGTCGGCCTCGGGTTGGAGATCGGGATGCAGCGAGCGCGCGAGTCGGCGATACGCGCGCTTGACCGACTCGACATCGGCTCGATCGTCGACCCCGAGCAGCCGCCGTGCGGCCTCGCGACGCGGATCGATCACGCGATTCGGCGCGCTGCGCTCGGCGACGACGCCCTCGACCGACAGCGCATCGACGCTGCGCAAGAAGTGGATGAACGCGAGCAGGCGAAACCGCGGCGTACGCGCTAGCGGCCAGATCTGATCGAGCCGACGCGGCTGCCCCATCGCAGCGATCATCCGGCGATCGGCTTCGTCACAGGTCGCGAGATCGGGGGCGAGATCTAGGCGCACCGACAGCCGGATCCCGGCGAGCTCGCGCACGACGATGTCGGCGAGCGATGCATCGAGCTGCTGCTCGAAGTGGCTGCGCGTCCAGTCGGCAAGCGCGACCACATGCGGGGCGCCCGGTGGATACGCCGACACGCCGCCCGCGAACGTCGCGGTCACCCGATCGAGAGAGACCAGCCGATTGAGTCGCACGCCGAGCGCTCGTTTGGCGTGCTCGCCCTCGCCGACGATCACCCCGCCGCGGCGCAGCACGAACAGCTCGCGCCGATCGCCGGTCACCGTCAACACACCGCTCGCGCCCTGGCGGCCGAGCCGGTACAGCATGCGCGCCAGCTGGCCGCGGCCCAACGCGTCGCGAGATTCTGCCCTCACCGGGGCATCGTCAGCCCCGCGATCGGGCCGGGCAATTTTTTGGCCCTCGCTCAGCCGACGTGCCAGCGCATGCTCGTCAGAATCGGCCCCGGCGCGAAGCACAGCTCGTCGACGTACGACGACGTATCGCCCTCGTCGCCCCGCCGGATCAGATGGCAACAGCGGTCGCCACAGCTCAGCACGTCGTCATCGCCGAGCCCGCCCGCGGTGAGCCCGAACGCGTCGACGATCTCGGCGAACCAGGCCTGCACCGCGCGCTTGTTCGCGAGCCTACGTGGCCGCGGCGGCGTGCCGCCCATCGTGACGCCACCGCCGAGGAAGGGAGCCATCGTGTCGCGATCGAACGTGAGCACCGCGCGAGCGGCCGGCGTCAGCTTCGACGTTCGCCCGTGGATCGAGGCGCGGAAGTCCGCGGGCAGCTTGTGCTCGTCGTCGTGGCGCGCGAGGTCGAGCAAGTGGCCGATGCAGTCGTCGCACGCGGATGTGCG
Source organism: uncultured Kofleriaceae bacterium (assembly GCA_964504685.1). Taxonomy (GTDB): domain Bacteria; phylum Myxococcota_A; class Polyangia; order Haliangiales; family Haliangiaceae; genus JABFXX01. The sequence goes on from CAZDGY010000416.1 coordinate 1,296, forward strand.
GAGCGCGTCGACCACGGTCATCAGCTGATCGCGATTCCCCGCTGCGCGATATGCATCGGCCAACGCGGTCCAACTCGCAATGCTCGCGGGCTCGGCGCGAATCGCCGCGCGGAGCTCGCCGATCGTGTGATCGAGCACGGCTGCGGGGTCGTCGCCGAACTGCGCGGACTCGATCGCCGTCGCGGCGGTCTTCGCGACCCGATCAGCGCGCTGCAGCGAAGCGGTGGACTTCGCGTGATCGGCGATCGCCGGGAGCGCGATGTCTTTCGGTGGGCTCGCGGTCGCGGAGCGCACGCCGATCAGCAGCGCGATCGCAGCGAGCGAGATCCGTGGCGCCATGACCTGATGATGCATCGACCGGGCGCGGCCGACACCCTCAGATCACATGAAGCCGGCTTTGCGCCGCTCGACGATGAACTCGATGACGACGTTGCGAACGTCCTCGCGGAACTTCACGAGGCCGGCTGCGATTTCGCGCAGCGCGGTGACCGCCGGCTTATTGTCGCAATCGACGCCGGGAGTCGCTCCACGGGACAGCTGTCGCGCACGCTCGGCGGCTAGCACCACCAACGCGAAGCGATTCGGGATCTTATCCAGGCAATCTTCGACGGTGACGCGAGCCATAGAGCGGCGGAACTTACAGTACTTCGCGCAGGTGTCAAGGGCACGCTTGCCAGAGTCTGGCTCACCGACTACCTTGATAGGTGCAGTTCGGCTACCGGCAAGTAGCTGCCTGCACTTAACTTATGCCTGTCCGTCCGCCTGTGCCCGTGTCACGTGGGCCCGTCCGCATCGAGCTCGATTGGGATGCGTTCGAGGTCGCCGTCGAGCGCAACTCGCCGGATAGCGATAGCTACCTCGACCTGACGACCGGCCGGGTCGTGTCGATCACGACCGGTGACCCGGAGGCCGCGCTGAGCCGGCAGACCGTCTCGGAGAACATCCGCAATTTCTTGCGGATCGAGCCGGCGTCGTCGCGCGAGCAATATCGCTGGATGGAGAAGTTCGTCGGATCGGTCGCCGAGGAGCCGCTGCGCGAGCGGCTGATCATCTCGATCGACGGCAAGGGCGCGTTCCGCAGGTTCAAAGACGTATTGCTCGCCTATCCGGCTGAACGCGAGCGCTGGTTCACGTATCGCGCCGAGCTGCTGCACTGGCACATCCAGCAGTGGCTCGAGCAGCACGAGATCGTCGCGACCAACGATCCCCCGTGGGGCCAGATCCAGCCGCCGACCGAGCTGCCTGCGGTGGCCCGCCCGGTCGCGCACGGCACCGAAGCCCCAGGTGAGGCGCTGCGCCGTCAAGCGCGCGAGCTGATCGAGACGATGGCGGCGATCGAGCTGCCCACTGCGATCGCGTTCTTGGAGTTTCTCAAGCAGCGCAACATCGACGCGATCGTGAAAGACCGCGATCTCGATCCCGACGACGACAAGCCGTGATCGAGATCGAGCTGTTGATCACGCGGCTGGTCCAGCGAGCACCCGCGCTCGATGCCACGACGATCGACGAGCTACGCGATGCACTCGCGTTCGTCGGCACGCCACTCGCGCTCGCGATCTCGCGAATCGTCGAGCTCGTCGGGGAGCAGCTCGTCGATCCCGGCGTTGCCCTGCCCGCTCTCGCCGAGGCGTGCGCGACCCTCGTCGCCGGCATCCGCGGCGAGGCCGATGCACGGTCGCTCGAAGCGGCGCGATTTCGCGTCGAGACGCTGACCCCGATGCCCGATCTGCCGCCGCGGATCGCGGTGCCAGATGTGCCGCTGAGCGATCTGCGGCGAAAGAGCTGAGCCCTGGGGACGCTGTCGCTTTTGTCAACCAGCGCGGCGCGCGCAACCTATCGTCATTCTTGCACATTCGCTGGTGACGCTGTCGCTTTTGTCAACTAGCGCCACCCCGAGTCGGACTGTCTCGTCGAAGAAAGCGAAGCGACCGAGCTTGCGCAAGTAGCCAAAGACACAGCGTCACCATTTCCCGTGGCCGTGCCGTTGAGCGAGAGGTTTGCGCGTTTCGGGACGCTAACCGCGAACAGCTACTAGGAACTTCAGATAGCTCGACTCGGGGAACCCCGGCAGCGTCGGGAAATCGGGGGGCAGCGGGCGGCGGTCGATGACTTGGAGCCGCGTGCCGGCGCCGTAGGCTCCTTCGGCTAACGCAGCCTCGTGCTCGGGCGCAGACATCTTGTGGGTCGACGACGCGGTCGCGAGCAGGCCGCCCGGTGCGGTGACGTCGAGTGCGGCGGTGACGAGCTCGGCGTAATCGCGGACCGCGCTCCACGGCTTGCCGCCGCGCGCGGCCGCGCTCGCGAACGCCGGTGGATCGAGGACGACGAGATCGAACGCGCGCTTGCGCTCGTGCATGCGCGCGAGGACCTTGAACACGTCGCCGACGACATGCTCGGCGGTCTCGGCATCGAATCCGCTCGCAGCGAAGTTGCGGCGAGCGCGCGCATGCGCCTTCGCGGCGACATCGACCGCGCAGACTTCGGTCGCGCCGCCGGCTTTGGCGTAGACCGAGATCGCGCCGGTGTACGAGAACAGATTCAGCACGCGCCGGCCCTTCGCCCACTGGCGGACAGCGCGGCGGCCCTCGCGCAAGTCGGCGAACAAACCGGTCGACAGCGGTGCGGTGACATCGACGACGAACTTGAGGTCGTCCTCGATCACTTCGAGCTCGACCGGGGCGGCCGATCCGCGCACGAGCTCGGCCGCAACTTGCCGCGGCGCATCGCCGGCGAGCGACTTGTAGCGGCGCTGTTCGTAGATCGCTTTCGGCGCGAGCTCGGCTTCGAGCGCGTCGTACAGCGCATCGCGCAGCGAGTGAACCGCGGAGGTGAACAGCTGAACGACCAGATAGTCGCCGTAGCGATCGACGCAGATCCCGGGCAAGCCGTCCGACTCGGCGTTGACGTAACGGACCGCGCCGAGCCGATCGAGATCGATCAACCGCTTGCGCAGCGCCACCGCGGCGCTGACTCGATCACGCAGCAGCTTGCCGTCGATCGCGGTATCGGGGTTCCGCACGAACACGCGTAACGCGATCACGCTGTCCGCGTCGTACAGCGCGCGGCCGACGAATTCTCCGTCGACGTCGACCAGATCCATCGAGGTTCCCGGCTCGGGTGCAGCCGCCCGCTGGCCGAGCGCCTCGCGATAGACCCAGGGATGCCCGGCGCGAACCTTGTGCGCCACGTCGGGCGTGAGCCGCACGGTATTCTTGCGGACGATCGGCGCAGGCCGGCGGCCACGAGTCGGGCGGTTCGATGCCATGACGGATGCGGTTTATGGCGCAAGTCACGCGTAACTCCAAGGGCTGCCCCGAAAGTTTCGGTAGACAGCTCCGATCGCGCCGAGTAGGGTGCATCCGCCTTTCGCCATGCCTACTGCGCCCTCTGTCGCCACGCTCGAGCCGGTTCGGTTCGGCGAGTTTCTCCTCGCTCGCAACTTGATCTCCGACGAGCAATGGCTCGCGGCGCTCGCCGAGCACTGGAGCGCCGCCCAGCGCGGTAAGCGCCGGCGGATCGGCAGCACGATCGTCGAACGCGGATTTCTCACCCGCGAAGTGATCGAAGCCGAGGCTCGCGCGTTTCACGACGACATGGATGTGGTCGAGATCGTTCCGCGCTCTGAAGCGACGACCGTCCCGCCACCCTACCGTTCATAAATTCGAGGCATACCGCCTCGGATCGCTGCTAGACTCCCGCCCCGACGTTTCCGGAGATCCATGATGGCAGTCGAATCGAAGCAGACCCCGGCGCAGACCTCGCTCGGCATGGCCGCGGCCACGAATGGCTCTAGCGGCCTGCGTACGAAGCGTAGCTCTCAGCTCATGCAGGCGAAGTCGGCGCTGCCGTCGGTCGAATCGTCGCTCGACGAGTTCATCGCGAAGGCGAACTCGACGCTGGTCGACGTCGGCAGCTGGGGCCAGGCCGAGAAGGTCGCGCGCGAAGAAGACGACAAGCGCCGCGAGGCCGACTCGCTGCGCTGGCAGGCGGCCGAGCATCAGCTGCGCGAGAGCGAAGTCCGCGAAGCATCGCTGCGCCGTCAGCTCGATGGCTTGCAGGGCCGGTTGGCCGAAGCCGAGGCGCGCGCCGCGGTGGCGAGCACCGCCGGTGCGAGCGATGGCGTGATCGCCGATCTCAAGATGCGCCTGACCCGCGCCGACGAACGAATCCGCACCGCCGAGCAGCGCTCCGCCGCGCTCGAGCACGATCTCGGTGCCGCCCGCACCGCTGCCGAGCAAGCGCAGCAGGCGGCCTACGCCGCGCAGAACGCGCGCCCGGCGGTAAGCGAGCTGTCCGATTCGAGCGATCTCGAGGAGCGCTTGCGGTTCGCCGAGGCGAAGGCCGCGAAGGCTCTCGCCGCCGCGAAGGCCGCGTCCGCCGGTCTCACCGTCTCGCCGGCAGATCTCGCCGCGATCGAGAACGGGCTCGTCGTGTCCGACTTCGAGCCGGCGAAGAAGACGCCGTGGCTCGCGATCAGTGGCGCGTTTGTCGGCGGCTTGCTGCTCATGTTCGGGATCAGCCGCGTCATCGCGCCGAAGCCCGCGCCCGCCGCTGCCCCGGTTGCCGCCGCGCCGGCCCCCGCCCCGACGGTCGAGCCCGCGCCCGCGCCGGCGCCGGCCAAGCCAAGCGTCACGCCGATCGAAGCCGCGCCGGCTCCGCAGCCGACGCCAGCGGCGGTGGCCCCGGCCCCCGC
>CAZDGY010000417.1:0-5971 GCA_964504685.1 uncultured Kofleriaceae bacterium
TCGAACCCGGCTATGCTGCCGCCGTGGCTAGCGCCGTCGTCTTGCTCTCGGGTGGCCTCGACTCCACCACCGCGCTCGCGATCGCGCGATCGCAAGGCTTCGACTGCTACGCGCTAACCGTGCGCTACGGCCAGCTTCACGCGGTCGAGCTCGAAGCGGCCCGCCGCGTGGCCGCGTTCGCCGGCGTGCGCGATCACCGCGTGATCGAAGTCGATCTCTCGCCGCTCGCGGCTTCGGCGCTGACTCGCAAGGACGTCGCGATCCCTAAAGATCGCACGCTCGCCGACATCGGCGCTCCCGGCGACGTCCCGGCGACCTACGTGCCGGCTCGCAACACCGTGCTGCTCGCGCTCGCACTCGCCTGGGCAGAATCGCTCGGCGCGCGCGACCTATTCCTCGGCGTCAACGTGCTCGATGCGAGCGGCTATCCCGACTGCCGGCCCGAGTTCGTCGCCGCGTTCGAGGCGCTCGCGCAGGTCGCGACTCGCGCCGGCGGCTTCCACGTCCATGCGCCGCTGATCGCGCTGACCAAGGCAGGGATCATCCGGCTCGGCCTCGGCCTCGGCGTCGACTACGCGCTGACTCACTCGTGTTACGACCCCGCGCCCGACGGCGCCGCGTGTGGCCGGTGCGACGCGTGCGCGCTGCGTCGCAAGGGTTTCGCGGAGGCCGGGGTCGCCGACCCGACCCGCAACGCGTAGTATCTAGCCGGCATGAAGCTCGGCACGCTGCTGCTCCGCAACGCCGCGATCGGGCTCGCTCAGCTCGAAGCCGCGCTGCGCAACCAGGTGCTGTACGGCGGCCGGCTCGGCACGAACCTGGTCGAGCTCGGCTTCATCGATCTCGAGACCCTGTCGAGCTACCTCGCAGAGCTATCCGGATTCCCGGTCGCGACGCCAGGGTTGCTCGACGCCGCCGATGCCGAGCTACTCGGCGCGGTTGGTGGCGAAGAGGCGCACCGGCTGCGCGCGATCCCGCTCGGCCACATGGACGGCGCCGCGTCGGTCGCAGTCGCGTTCGTCGATCCGACCGATGGCGATGCGGTCGCCGCGCTCGAGGGTCGGCTCGGCGTGAAGATCACCGCGTACGTCGTGCCCGAGCTGCGCGCGCTGTACTACCTCGAGAAGCATTTCGGCTTGCCCCGGCGGGCGCGATTCATTCGGACCGCGTCGACCAGCGCGGATGCCGCGCCGCCCGACGAACGCCGCCGCTCGCAGCCGGCCGGGGGAATCGCGATGCCACCGGCGTTCACGCTCGAGCCACGTCGCCGTCGCGCCTCGCAGGCGCCCGTGGTGCGCGCCACGCCGATCGGCGTGTCCTACGGCGCCTCGTGCGAGCGGATCGACACCGCGACGAGCCGCGAGCAAATCGCCGACGCGTTCGTCGACTACGCGCAAGGCCGGTGCGATGCGCTCGTCGTGCTGCTCGTTCGCGACGGCAACGCCGTCGGCTGGCGCGGCTATGTCGCCCCGCCGGCCTCGCCGAAGACACCGTTCGAAGAGCTCTCGCTTCCGCTCGGCGGCGCATCGGCGCTGCAATCTGCCCACGACGCCGGCCAGGCGTATATCGGGCCGCCGCCATCGCCGGCGCGTCCGGTCGAGAACACGTTGTGGACCGCGATCGGCGCCGAACCCGCCCCGGTCGAGGTGCTGGTCGTGCCGGTGATGGTGAAGCAGCGCGCGGTGAATCTGATCTACGTGCACACGCTGGGCGGTCCGCCACCCAGCGCCTTGGTCAACGAGCTCAGCGATCTCGCGAGCCGCGCTCAGACCAGCTACTTGCGGTTGATCCGGCAGACCCGCGGGTCGTGAACGTAGCGGTTGCTCCGAGGCAGTCGTTGTGTAGGATGCGCGCCATGTCGGAGCCGAAAGTGTACGACCAAGCCCCGGGCAACGTGCTTCAGAACATGTATCTCAAGCACCGCTTGAGAAAGTGGGCGGCGAAGGGGATGCGCTTTATCGAGATGGGCGCCGGGAACGGCCACATCTCGAGCATCCTGCTCGAGGCCGGCTTACACGGCATTGGCTACGACCTCAGCGAGAAGGCGTGTGCAAACAACGCCGCGCGCAACGAGCTCTACATCGCCCGGCAGCAGTACGCGGTCCGCAATGCGGACTTCCTCGAGTACGACGGCGGCAAGGTCGACATCATCATCTCGTCGCACGTGATGGAGCACTTGCCCGAGGACGACGTCGAGCGCTTCCTCGCGAAGTGCTCGTCGGTGCTGAAGGACGGCGGCCGGATCATCTCGATCGTGCCCTCGGGTGCGAAGTACTGGGGCATCGAGGACGAGACCTCAGGGCACTACCGGCGCTACGAGTACGGCGATTTTCAGTCGTTCTCGGAGCGCTTCAAGTTTCAGAACACCCATCTGTCCGGCCTGACGTACCCGCTGTCGAACGTGCTGTTCGGGCTGTCGAACTCGCTGGTGCGCAAGCACGACGGCTGGAAGATGCAGCTCAGCCTGCGCGAGCGAACCGTGCAGTCGTCGTCCGGCGTGAAGCAGATCAAGTTCAAGACCGTGTTCCCGCACTATTTCAAATACCTGATCAACGAAACGACGATGTACCCGTTCTTCCTGATCCAGCGGATGACGGCCAAGAGCCCCAACTGCATGGTCATCTACTCCGAGCTCTCGAAGGCCTAACGCCTCCGCTCCCGCGGCCATCCTCCTTTTGCCTACACCCGATTTTCGGGCCGGCGTCAAGGCCCTGCTCCGCGCCAGCAGCCAGTATTAACCGATTGAATTTGCTGGTTAATTTGGGCACGTTCGATCATCCGGACGGGAACTTGACTGCGCCGGCGAACGAGGCAATCTGCGGCTCGTGGCACAACGTCTGTCCCTCCCCGCCCAGAAGATCGGTCCCGGTACGATCGCTGCGGCACTCGCTGCTCTCTCGATGGCTCTGATCGCCCATCTGATGTGAGCCCCGCGGCCGAGCCGCTCTACGTCACGCGTTTTCGGTCCAATAACGAACCCAGTCGCCGTGCTCGATCAGCGTCCCTAGCTTGATCGCTCCCGGATCCGAGAGGGTGTAGATCCAGGTCCACACGAGCTCGCCGGTCTCGAGCTTGACCTGCCGGATCACCCGCGCGAAGTCCTGGCCCTCGTAGGCATCGACCAGCCCGAACGTGGCCGCGAGCTCGGTGAGCCACAGCACTTCGCCGACGACTTTGCCGCTGCCATCGCCTTCGCTGAACCCGGGATAGCCGAGTGGGAAGGCGTAGATCGATCCGTTGGTATGAGCGGGCACGGTGCGCGCGATCTGATTTGCGACGAGCGAGCGCGCGGTCTGGCCCTTGCGCATCGTGCCGTAGACGAACAGTCGATCGAGCACCTCGTGCGAGCCGGTCGTGCGCTCGACTTCAAAGGTTCCAGTGGCGCGTCGACGGGTCTCCGGCACGCCCTATTGTTGCGCGCTCGCGGTAAGCGCCGCCACTTGATCTAGCGAGGGCAACAACATTGCCGCTCCCGCGCCTTCGCCGTGGCCGAGCCCGGCATCGAGCATCGGCACGAGCCCGAGATGAGCGAGCGTCGCCGGGAGGGTGAAGCTGCCGCGATGAGCCGCGATCAGGTAGCCGGTCACCGCCGGCGCGAGCTCGGCGGCAACGAGTGCCGCCACGCCGGTCGCATAGCCGTCGAGGATGATCGGGATATCGAACGACGCCGCGGCGAGCATCAAGCCGGCCAGCACGCCGAGATCGGACCCGCCCCACGCCGCGAGACGGGGCAGGCCCGGCGTGCCAGGCGCGGTGACAGCGCGCACAGCGATCGCCTCGGCGCCGGAGTCGCCGAGCCCTGCAGGTGCGATCCCGGTCGCTGCGGCAAGCAAGGCCGCGGCTGCGAGCTCCGAGCCCAAGCCGAGGGCCCCGAGCGCGAACGCGGCGACCCGCTCGGCTTCGACCAGCGACACCGCGAGCGCGATGCCGGCTTCGACTGCGGCGCCCGCCGCGGCCTCTGTGAGAGCCGCACCGCGCGTGACATCCGCGCTCGGGACCAGGCCCAGCCGGATGGCGGCAGCCGGCATCGCGTCGGGCTCGCGCACTCCCGCATCGACCACGACGATCGGCGCGGAGGCAGCCCGGGCGAGCTGAGCGAGCGCGGCCGAGCCGTCGCAAATCGCCCGCGCGGCGATCGCGGTCGGATGCGCCGGACCAAGCGCGATGCCGGGGTCGCCGCAGCCGTGGTCCCCGGCGACCACGACGATCGTGCGCGGAGTCGCGCGCACGGCAGGTGCGTGTTGCGCGCCGGCGATCGCACCGGCGAGGCGCTGCAGCAAGTCGCTGCCGGCGGTGGACGCCTTGGCACGCGCGGCATCGCGACACGCCGCCGAGGCAGGACCGATCGTCGCGACGACTTGCGCGATGATGTCGCGGCTCACGCCCTTCCCCACATCGCGGCATCGCGCTTGTGACGCAGCATGATCGCGAAGAAGAACGGCACGCCGAGCACCGCGGTGACCGCGCCGGTCGGCAGCCGCGCCCACGCGAGCAAGCAGCGAGTCAGCGTGTCGCACACGGTGAGCACCAGCGCGCCACCGAGCATCGACGCCGGCAGCAGCGCGCGATGATCCGGCCCGATGATCGAGCGCAGCACGTGTGGCACGACGAGCCCGATGAACCCGATCGGGCCGCCGATCGCGATCGCGCCGCCGACCAGCAGCGACGCGATGAGGAACACGACGATCTGTGTGCGCGCGACCGCGACGCCGAGCGATGACGCGACTTCTTCGCCCGCGGCTAGCGCGTTGAGCTCCGGCCCGTACAGGACGAGCGCGACCATGCCGATCGCGATCGGCGCCGCCATGTACTTCGCGGTATCGAACTTCGCGGGATCGAGGCCGCCCATCGTCCAGCCGAGCATGTGCGCGACGTCGGAGAAGTCGCTCGTGTACTGGATCAGCACCGATGCCGACGAGCAGAACATCGAGATCGCGACGCCGGCGAGGATCAGCGTCGCCGGAGGGAGCTGGCGGCCGATGCGCGCGAGGTACGCGATCGCGACGAGCGTGGCAAGTGCACCGGCGAGCGCGGCGCCGCTGACCCCGATCGCGCCGAACGCTTGCTCCGCGCCGAGTCGGATCGCGAGCACCGCTGCGAGCGAGCTGCCCGACGAGATCCCGAGCGTGAACGGCTCGGCGAGTGGGTTGCGCAACAACGCCTGCAGCGCACAGCCGGCCCCGCCGAGCGCGGCGCCGACCAGCAGCGACTCGGCGATCTGCTCGACCCGCAGCACGAAGATCGCATGATCCGGCGAGGCCGCATGGACCGCACCGAACCCGAGCCACGCGAACGAATGTCCGAAAAACGGCGCGAGCCCGGCCACGAGCGCGCAGGCGAGCGCACACAGGCCGAGCGTCGTGACCAGCCGCGTGCCGGTCAGTCGCTTGCCGCCGGCCGAGACGAAGCCACTCATATCGGCACCGCGAACTTGCCGCCCGACGGCAGCTCGCCGACGTGAAATGTCAGACCGAAGGCGGCGGCGGTCGCCGATGATGCGAGTACGTCTGCAGGCGCGCCGCGTGAGGCGATCCGACCGTCGGCGACGAGCCACATCGTGCGACAAAACCGCAGCGCCAGATCGAGATCGTGCGCGACGATCACCGCGCAGCCGCCGGCATCGCAGTGCGCGCGGACGACGTCGAACACCGCGCGAGCGTGCGCCGGATCGAGCCCGGCAGTCGGCTCGTCGAGGAGCAAGCACTTCGCGCCCTGACACAACGCTTGAGCGAGGATCACACGGCGTGCTTCGCCGCCGGATAATTGGTCGAATCGACGAGCGGCGAGCCCGGTGACGTCGCACGCCGTCATCGCGGCGCGGGCGGCGGCGAGATCGTCGGCGGTCGCCAATCCGAGACCGCGTTGTCGCGCGTAGCGGCCGAGCAACACGACATCCTCGACGACGAACGGAAACGCCAGCTCGTAGCGCTGCGGCAGATACGCGAGCTCGCGGGCGATCATACGACGGTTG
>CAZDGY010000418.1:0-5965 GCA_964504685.1 uncultured Kofleriaceae bacterium
TTGGCGGTGGTGCTCGGCGGCGATGGCACGATCTTGCGCGCGGCCCGGCTCGTCGCGGACCACGGCAAGCCCGTGCTCGGCATCAACCTCGGCCAGCTCGGGTTCCTCGCGATGTTCAGCCCGGTCGACGCGAGTCATGCGCTCGCCGCGGCCCTCGCCGACGAATTGCCGCGCGCCGAGCGGATGCGGCTGCGCGTCACATTCAAGCGCGCCGACGCCGAGCCGGTGACGAAGTTCGCACTCAACGATGCGGTGCTGCACCAAGGTGCGATGGCGCGGCTGGTCGATGTCGACGCCTACTGCGACAACGCGTTCGTCGCGACCTACCGCGCCGATGGGTTGATCATCGCGACGCCGACCGGGTCGACCGCCTACAACCTGGCGGCGGGCGGACCGATCGTCGTGCCCGGCCAGGCGGCGATGACGCTGACGCCGATCTGCGCCCACTCGCTGACCAACCGACCACTCGTGATCGGCGCGACCGCGATCTTGCGGCTCCAGCTAGGTGCTCACGAGCGCGGCGTGATGCTCACGGTCGATGGCCAGTGGGCGCACGCGTTTTCTCCGGGCGACACGGTCGAGCTAACGGCCGCCAAGGCGCCACTGGTGCTCTACGCCTCCACGCAGAGCTTCTTCGATGTCATGCGCGACAAGCTGCACTGGGGCGTGCGCGGCGGACGAGGGAGGTAACCGTGCTGCGTCATCTGCGAGCGACTAACTTCGCGATCCTGTCCGACGTCGAGCTCGAGCTCGGCCCCGGGATGAACGTGCTCACCGGCGAGACCGGCGCGGGCAAATCGCTGATTGTCGAAGCGGTCAATCTGTTGCGCGGTGGCCGGGCGTCGGCGGACATCCCGCGCTCCGGCGCCGACGAGGCGGTCGTCGAAGCGATCGTCGAAGTGCCGGCGGATCTGCGCGAGCGCGTGCGCGAGGTGCTCGACGATGCCGGGCTATCTATTAGCTCCGCCCCGCCTTCGGCGGAGCTACGCGCCGGGCGTTCGCCCGACTTGTTGGCCGAGCCGACGAGCAGCGGGGACTTCACGGTGTTCATTCGGCGAATCATCCAGCGCGGTGGGCGCAGTCGCTGCTACGTCAACGGTGGGCTGACCACCGCGGCGCGGCTCGGCGAGCTCGGCGGGTTGCTGGTCGATCTTTCGGGCCAACACCAACACCAAGGGCTCGTCGATCCGGCGCGCCACCTCGAGATCCTCGACGCGTTTGCGGGCGATAGCGATGCGGTGGCGGCGATGACCGCGGCGTGGGACGAGCTGCGCCGCTGCGACGATGCGGTGCGCGCTCTCGGCGGCGACGAACGCGAGCGCGAGGTGCGCATCGACTACCTGCGGTTCCAGCTCGACGAGCTCGATGCCGCCGCGCCACAACCCGGTGAAGACGCGGCGCTCGAGCTCGAACGCGTGCGACTCGCCGCGGTCGATCAGCTGCAAGGTGCGGCGCGCGCGGCGGAGCAGTTTCTCTACGGCGGCGATGACCGCGATGCGGCTCGCGATCGCGTGGCCGCGGCGGCGCGCGAGCTCGAACGTGCAGCGCGGACCGATCCGACCCTCGAGCCGGTGTTGCGTCAGCTCGGCGAGATCGAAACCCTGATCGCGGATGCGGCGCGCGAGCTCAGTAGCTATGCGGATCGGCTCGAAGGCGATCCAGAGCGGCTCGCGTGGCTCGACGAGCGGATCGCGTTGCTGCGCCGGCTCGTCCGCAAACACAGCGGTACGCTCGACGCGGTGATCGCGAAGGCAGGTGAGCTGCGCGCCGAGCTCGCGATGCTCACCGGTCGCGACGCGGCGCTCGCAACGCTCATTGCCGAACGCGTCCGGGCAGAAGCGGCCGCGATCGCATCGGCCACAACCCTGACGAAGGGGCGCACCAAGGCCGCGCGCAAGCTCGAGAAGGAAGTCGGCGCCGCGCTCGCCGAGCTCGGGATGGGCGCCGCGCGACTCGCGGTCGCGATCGAGCCTCGGCCGCTCGGTCCGGCCGGCGCCGATCGACTCGAGGTCATGCTCGCGTCGAACAAAGGCGAGCACGCTCGACCGCTCGCGAAGATCGCGTCCGGCGGCGAGCTGTCGCGGATCATGCTCGCGCTCAAGCTCGCGCTGCGCAGCGCGGACGAAGTTGCGACCTATGTGTTCGACGAGGTCGACGCAGGCATCGGCGGCCAGACCGCACAGGTGGTCGGCGCGCAGATCCGCGCAGTCGCCGATCATCGGCAGGTGCTGTGCGTCACCCACTTACCGCAAATAGCGGCATACGCCGATCACCACTTCCACGTGTCGAAGACCGAGCTCGGTGGGCGGACCGAGACCCACGTGCGGCACCTCACGGGCGCGGCGCGCAAAGACGAGCTCGCGCGCATGCTCGGTGGTAATGCGACATCGAAGGCAAAAGCCCACGCGGCAGAGCTACTCGCCGAGGCTGCGCGCAAGTCGCCGACCGCGCGCGCGTAGCAGAAGCTGGCACGACTCTCACCGGGCTCTCACCGCGTTGATCACACCCTTGCGGCTGGAACGACAGTACGATCGACGTGATGACCAAGCTTTCATTATTGGCTCTTGCGATCGCCACCGCATGTACGACGTCGCAGTCCAAGGACATCGCGACCGAGGGCATGTACTCGAGCAACACGATCAACGCCGATGGTGCCGGCTTTACGACGGTGACGACCGTGCTCCGCGTCGGCGGCGCGCTGTCGAATGACTTCGTCGAGCTGTCGCCAGGTGACACGCTGACCGCGTCCGCCGGCGCGCTGTCGGAACCGATGACGCCCGGAACGTTCCTCGATGCCGCCGCCTACCAAGCGATGCTCTCTACGAACACCGGCGGCACGGTCGTCACGATCGCGTACGCGCGCGCGGCGTCGTAGATCAGCGCATCGGACACCACCGCGACGTTGCCGGAGGAGTTCTCGATCACGTCGCAGACCAGCGGGACCGATAGCTACTCGCGCGCGTCGTCGCCGATCGCGATCACGTGGAGCGGATCCGGTCAGACCGATCCGCTGAGCTACGAAGTCGTCGGCTCGTGCATCGCGACCGCGAGCGGCCCGATCTCACCGGACAATGGCTCGTTCACGATTCCGGCCGGGACGGTCCAGGCGCTGAGTGGGAGCGCCACCCAGACCTGCTCGATCCAGATCCAGCTGTTTCGAAGCCGCCAAGGCAACCTCGACGCGGCGTTCGGCAACGGCGACGTGACCGCTTCGCAAGTGCGAGCGGCGAACGCGCTGTCGGCCCCGTAGCAGCGGCGCACAGTTGCCCGAGCGCACGAGGTTGCAGTTCGCAACCTCGTGTTATGATTACCGCTGTGGGTGGTGAGAACGACCGTGGAGCGGCGCGCACCGTGTTCGGAACGCCCGCACCTGTTCGCACGCCGCCGCATGCAGGCACCGCGACCGTGCCGTCGACTCCGCGCGAAGCCGAGATCGCGCTCGCGCCGGGTATGCGGATCCACCAATACGAGCTGATCCGCGAGCTCGGCCGTGGCGGGATGGGCGTGGTGTGGGCCGCGCGCGACGTCAAGCTCGGTCGCCGGGTGGCGATGAAGCTCGTCACCGAAGCGGCGCCCGCGCTCGCCGAGCGATTCTTGATCGAGGCGCAAGCGACCGCGCAGTGCACCCACGACAACATCGTGATCATCCACGCGGTCGACGATCACCGCGGCATCCCGTACATGGTGCTCGAATTCCTCGAGGGCCAGACGCTGCGCGAGGTGATGTGGTCGGTCAGCCGGCTGCCCGCCACGCGCGTCATCGAGCTGATGCTGCCGGTCGCGCGGGCGCTGTCGCGCGCGCACGAGCTCGGCATCGTCCACCGCGATCTCAAGCCCGAGAACGTGATCGTCACGAACGCCGGTCACGTCAAAGTGCTCGACTTCGGCATCGCAAAGGCGCTCAGCGACAAGGCGACGATCGGCCGCGATTCGCTGACCGAGCAAGCGATGGTCGGCACGCTCGCGTACATGTCGCCCGAGCAGATGGGGTTCGACCAGGTCGACGATCGGTCCGACGTGTGGGCCGCCGGCATCATGATGTTCGAGATGGTCGCCGGCATGCACCCGGTCGAATCGCCGTCGCCCGGTGCATTGCTGACGAACGCCGCGGCCGAAGCGTCGATGCGGTGGGTGCGCGACGCCGCGCCCGATGTCCCCGACGGCTTGGCTCAGGTCATCGACCGCTGCCTGCGCAAGCGCAAGGCCGAGCGGCTGACCAGCATCGAGCTTGTCCGTGCGCTCGAGTTGCTCGTGCCCGGGCGCGCCGGCCGGTTGCTCGGCGATGGCGAGAGTCCGTATCCCGGGCTGACGTCGTTCCTCGAAGGTGATGCCGACCGGTTCTACGGCCGCAGCCGCGAGATCGCGCGCATGGTCGCGCGGGTGCGCGAGCAGCCACTGACCGGCATCGTCGGGCCGTCGGGCGCCGGCAAGTCGTCGTTCGTGCGGGCCGGGTTGGGGCCCGCGCTCAAAGCTTCGGGCGATCGCTGGGACGTGATCACACTGCGTCCGGGCCGGCACCCGCTCGTCGCGCTCGCGAATGCGCTGCACGGCACGACGCGCGGCGAGCCCGAAGATCTGGCGACCCGATTGCTGACCGAGCCGGGGCTGCTCGGCGAGCGGTTGCGGGCGCGTGCGAACGTCGCGGAGACCAACATCCTCGTGTTCGTCGATCAGCTCGAGGAGCTGTACACGTTGGTCGGCGACAGCGAGGTGCGGCGCGCGTTCACCGCCGCGTTGACCGGCATCGCCGACGATGCCGCGACCCCTTTGCGCGTGGTCGTGTCGATGCGCTCGGACTTTCTCGATCGCGTCACCGAAGACCAACAGTTCGCCGACGAGCTATCGCGAGGCTTGGTGTTCCTGTCGACTCCAGATCGCGCCGGCCTGCGCGAAGCGATCGTGCAACCGATCGACGCGGTCGGCTATCGGTTCGAATCCGACGCGATGGTCGACGACATGCTCGACGCGCTCGGCGGCACGCCGGGAGCATTGCCCTTGCTGCAGTTCGCGGCGAGCCAGCTGTGGGATGCGCGCGACCGAGGCCGCCGTTGCCTGACGTCGGCGAGCTATGCGGCGATCGGCGGCGTCAGCGGGGCGCTCGCGACTCATGCAGACGATGTCGTCGCGAGCATGGATCCGGCGGCGCAGAAGCTGACGCATCGGATCTTCCGCGCTCTCGTCACGCCCGAGCGGACGCGCGCGATCGTCGAGCTCGCCGATCTGCGCGAGCTCGCTCGCGATAGTGGCGAGCTATCGCACGTCATCGATCAGCTGGTCGCGGCACGCCTGCTCGTGGTCCAGACCCGCGGCGATAGCGGAGGGTCGGTCGAGATCGTGCACGAGTCGCTGATCGAACGCTGGCCCGCGCTGCGGCGCTGGCTCGACGAGGATCAGGAAGATGCCGCGTTCCACTCGCAGCTCGCGGCGGCTGCGCGGCAATGGGATGCGAAGCGCCGAGCTGCGGGCCTATTGTGGCGCGGCGGTGCCCTCGAAGAGGCGCGGCGCTGGCTCGAGCATCGGCCGCGCGACCTGGCGGAACGCGAACGCGCGTTTCTCGATGGCGCCTTCGCAATCGCCCGCCGCGGTCGCCGCGCGCGGATCGGCGCGGTCGCGCTTGGCTTCATCGTGCTCGCCGCGGTCGCTACGGGCGCAATCGCGTCGCGCGCCTCGATCAAGTCGGCGAAAGACGAGGCGATGGCAAGCGCCGAGCGAGAGACCGCGGCGGCGCACACCGCCGAAGCAGCGCTCGCCGCGGCCGAGACGAAGGAACGAGAGCGCCTCGCCGCCGAGGCCCAGCGCGCCGCTGCCGAAGCCAAGACCGCGGTGGCCGAGCACGACATCGCTCATATGGATGTCGCGGTGCGCGCCGCGAGCGCCGCGGTCGCCCAGAGCCGTGAAGAGCTCGAAGCGCAGAACGCGAAGCTCCTGCGCGAGACTCACGAAGCGGATGCGGCGAAGCTCAAAG
>CAZDGY010000419.1:0-5952 GCA_964504685.1 uncultured Kofleriaceae bacterium
GTCGGCGATCTGGCGCGGGGTCGGCGCCCGTGCGTCGAGCGTCGGGATCGTGAGATAGGTGCGGTCGTCGCGCACGCTCTGCGTGGCCGGCATCTCCGTACACAAGTCGACGACGATCGCGATATCGCTCGCGAGCTCGTGCGCGCGCGGCCGACGCCCGACCCACACGCCAGGGGCGACCTCGCTCGCGACCGGCTCGCGCGTAAACCGGCGGACGAGCTCGTGCCCGATCCATTGATAGAGAAACAGCGGCCCCCACGCGAGCCACGCGTACCAAGGCAGCGAGCCATCGGGCCGCTTACCGAACGCTCGCGGTGCGCCGGCGAGATACACGATCCACGCCGCGATCATCACCGCCGCTGGCCACAGCACGACGTAGGCGTGCATCGCGAGCGCGACGTAGACGAGCGCACCGGCTAGCACCGGGAACGCGTAGAGGATCACGCGCTCCTTGTAGCACTGCTCCTACTGGATGATGTACTGGCAGTTCGTGCAGCCTGCCGAGCCGTCGCACTGTTCGCCGAACGCGGCCTCGACGATACCGTCGCCGCAATACGGCGCCGCTTCGCATGCCGCCGTGCACTGACCCTGGCCATACGCGGTAACCGAGTTCGCCGCACCGTTGTCGCATTGCTCGGGCCCGCTGACGACGCCATCACCGCAGTACGGCGCCAACGTGCAGTCCATGTCGCACGTGCCGTACGAGCCGTTGTTCGTGCCGTTGTCACATTGCTCGGCGCCGTTCTTCACCCCATCGCCGCAGCGAGCGCCGAGAGTGCAGTTCGGGTTGCACTTGCCGTAACCGCCGGTGTTGTTCGCCGTGCCGTTGTCGCACTGCTCGCCGGTATCGACCACGCCGTTGCCGCACTTCAAGGTGCAGTTCGCCGCGCATGGATCGTCGGCCGCGCCGTTGTTGACGCCGTCGTCGCACTGCTCGGCGCCATTCTTGATGTTATCGCCGCAATGCGGCCCGAGCTTGCAGGTGGAGGTGCAGCCATTGTACGCACCCGTGTTTCCAGCGGTGCCGAGGTCGCACTGTTCACCGTAGGGCGCCTGCACGGTCGCATCACCGCAGTACGGCGCGATCACACAGCCGGGGGCACATTCCGCCATCGTGCCGCCGTAGGTCGCGATGTTGTTGCCGTCATCGCACTGCTCGGGTCCATTTTGCAGGTCGTCGCCGCAGTACGGCTCGCGCACCGAGCAGTCCGCCGAGCAGCTGCCGTACATGCCGTTGTTCACGCCGTCGTCGCACACCTCGCTGCCTTCGATGATCCCGTCGCCGCAGATCGGCGCGCACGTGCTCACCGTGTGGGTGAAGCCGCTCAGCGTCAGGCCATACGTCGACGCCGTGGTGTGGCGCTCCGCTTGGAACACGTCGATCGAGTACATGCCGCCGTTGGTGAGGCCGAGCGTCGCTGCCTCGCCGCCCGCCGGCGAGTTCGTCAGTTGCACGCTGCCCGGGGTCTTGCCGTGGACGCCGCCGATGTCGACGACGAGCTGGCCGTTGATGAACACCCACACGTCATCGTCGCCGTCGAAGCTGAACGTCGGCTGCGTGGTGTTGTCGTAGGTGAAGGGATAATGGAGCTCGCTCGTGAACGAGAAGTTGTGCTGGATGTTGTCGCCGGCCTTGTCGGTTTGGATCGACGACGACCCCGATGCGTTCCATCCGAGGTTGTCGACGGGGAAGAAGAAATCGTTGCTGTACGAGTAGACGTTCGGCGAAGTCTCGGTGAGCGTCAGCGTCGTCGGATTCCCGGAAGTATCGAGGAAGACCTCGCTGTCGAACGGGTTCGTCGAGCCGGCGCCGTTACAACCGGTCTCGTGATACCACCAGCAGAAGTCGGTCGCGTTGGTCAGTGACTGCGGGTTGCCGATCTTGTTGAACACCGGCTCGCCGTCCGCACCGAGCGCCGACTTCACCAGGTTCGTCTCCACGCCATGGTTGTAGTTCTGGAAGTCGGGGTGGCCGGCACCGGGGCTCAACGCCAGGAACGTGTTGTAGTAGTGCATGTCGCGATAGAGGATCGGGATCGTCAGCGTCGAAGCAGGCGTCTGGTTCGCGTTCGTGCACGACCAGCCAGATTCGATCAGACAGTTGTGATCGCAGCCGTCGCCGTCGTTCGTGTTGCCGTCATCGCATTGCTCGGTGCCGAACACGAGGCCGTCGCCGCACACCGCGGTGCATTGACCGCTCGCGCACTTCGGCTCGATCGTGCACTGCGGCGAGCATCCGTCGTACGGGATGAGGTTGCCGTCGTCGCATTCTTCGGCTGGAGGCTCGAAGGTGCCGTTGCCGCAATGCGCTTGCGTGCACACGTTGCCGAGGCAATTCCACCCGGTTTGAACGGTGCACGTCGCGGTGCAGCCGATGCCGGTGCCGTTCTTGATGCCGAGGTCGCATGATTCGGCGCCGGTCTGGATGCCGTCGCCGCAGCTCTTCGCGACGCACTTGAGGCCGGAGTGCGGGCACGTCCAGCCCGCCTCGAGCGTGCAGGTGGCCGAGCAGCCGTCGTTGGGCGTGGTGTTGCCATCGTCGCACTGCTCGCTGCCTTCAACCTTGCCGTCGCCGCAAACCACGATCGAGACACACGCCTGTCCGGCCATCGGACACTTGAAGTTCGGTTCGATCTGGCAGCTAGCGCTGCAGCCGTCGCCTGGCATCGCGTTGCCGTCGTCGCAGGTCTCGCCGATGTCGTAGTTGATGACACCGTTGCCGCAGTATTCGACCAACGTGCACTTCATCCCCGGGGTCGGGCAGCTGTAGCCGGTCTCGATCACGCACGAGCTCGAGCAGCCGTCGTTCGACGACATGTTTCCGTCGTCGCACTGCTCGCCCGAGTCGATGATGCCGTCACCGCAGATCGGAATCGGCACCATCGTGCAGGCGCCGCCGGTGTTCGGACACGTCCAGCCCGCGGTGACTTGCGAGCAGTCGGCCGCGCAACCATTGTTGCCGGTCGTGTCGCCGTCGTCGCACGCTTCGTTGGCTTCGACGACCCCGTCGCCACACACGATCGTCGACTGGCACGGCTGACCGGCGATCGCGCACAGGTAATTCGGTTCGATCTGGCACGTGCCCGAGCAGCCGTCGCCGGGAACGCCGTTGCCGTCGTCGCATTGCTCGGGAGGCGTGACGATCCCATCGCCGCAGTACAGCTCTTGAATGCACGGCTCGCCCGCGGACGGACAGAACCAACCTTTTTCGTCTTGGCACGTCGCGCTGCAACCGTCGCCCGACGTCGTGTTGCCGTCGTCGCATTGCTCGCCGGCGCCAGTTTCGACGATCGAGTTGCCGCACATCGGACCGGCGTTGGATCCGGCGTCACTGCCAGCGCTGCCGCTGCCGGCATCGGCCGGATTGTCTGGAGTGTGAGTGCCGCATGCTGCGATCGCGAGGACAGCGAGAACTGATAACCGTCGAAGCATTACCGTCCACAGTACGCCGCCCCGTGATTTTTTGTGTGAGGGACGGGGTCGTCGACACGTCGGCACACATCGACGGAGATGTGGTCTCAGGGATGTCGGTAGCGAGCCGAGGCGACCTGCCCCGACGAGCGGAGCCAGCACTGCTAGGATGCGTCGCGCCCGATGCCGGATCGCACGCTCGTCGTCTCCGCCACGAACTTGTTGACGCGCGGGTTCCTGGTCGTGCCGACCGATCGCAAGTCGCGCGCAGGCGAGCCGGTCAACGGGCTGTTCTTCGTCGCACGCGCGCTGCAGCGGGCGATCGCGTTCAAGCAACCGGCCCGCGCGGTCGCGGTGGTCGAGGCGAATCCCGATACCTCGAACTGGCCGGCGATCCTCGTCGAACAGGTCGCGCGGCTGCCCGAGCTGTGCGCGGGCTACGGGATCGAGGTCGTCGCCGCGACGGGCGAGGTCCATGCGGTCGCGAGCTACACTCGCGCCGCGCTCGATGCCGGTGACGATGTCGTGATCGTCGGGGTCGACAAGCGCTACGCGCAACTCGTCGGCGATCGCGCGTGGTGGTACGACGCAGCCAAGGACGCGCGCTACACGCCCGAGATCGTGATCAAGCGGTTCGGCGTGCCGCCCGACAAAGTCGCGGGCTGGCTCGGGCTCGTCGGCGACGAAGACGCGCTGCCGGGCGTCAAAGGCATCGGCGCGAAGGGCGCGACGACGCTGGTCGAGACCTACGGCTCGATCGACGGCGCGATCGCGCAGCTCGCCACGATGGAAGGGCGGCTCGGCAAAGCCCTGCGCGCGGCCGGTGACGAGGTGGCGCGCGAGTTGGCGCGAGCGACCCTCGATCGGGCCGCCGCGTTGCCTAGGCCGCTCGCCGAGCTGGTGTACCGCGTACCCGTCGCCGCAGCGCTCAACCCGTTGCTCGACCATCTCGGCTTTGCGGAGCTGCTCGTCGCCGAGGGTGGCTCGGTCCAGGTCGAGGTGTGCGAGACCGGCGACGACGTCGCGGCGGCGCTCGCCCGGTTTGCCGGCGCAGCGGTCTGCGTCCACGCGCTGCTCGAGGATCCGGCGCCCGTGCGCAGTGCGCTCGTGGGCGTCGCGCTGACCGTAGGCGAGGGCCCGGCGTGCTACGTGGCGTGCGCTGCGGCCGGATGGCCCGTGCTCGCGGCCTGGCTCGGCGATGCGAACAGGCCAAAGGTCGGCCACGATCTGGTCGGCACGATGGTCGCGCTGCGGCGGGCTGGTGGATCGCTGGTGGGCATCGTCGGCGATGCGATGTGCGCGTCGCACCTCACCCAACCGAGCAATTGGGCACCGCACGATCTCACGCTCGTCGCTAAGCACGTGCTCGGTCGCGCGCTCCCCGATGTCGACCTCGTGCGCGGCGTCGGTCAGAAGCGCAAGGCGTGGGCGGCGCTGCCGGTCGAACGTGCCGCTGACTTCGCCGCGCAGTATGCGGACGCGGCGATCGGCGTGTGGAACGCGCTCGCGCCCGGCGTCGACCGCGCATTACTCGCCGAGTACCTCGAGCTGTCCGAAGCGCTCGTGCGGATGGAGCTGACCGGGCTGATCGTCGACCCGGCCGAGCTCGACGACGCCGAGCAGGCGTTCGCCGCGATCGAAGCGGAGCTCACGCAGCAGATCGAGGCGCTCGCCGGCCATTCTTTCAACATCAACTCGGGCAAGCAACTCGGCTCGGTGCTGTTCGAGGAGCTCAAGTTGCCGATCGTCAGCCACACCAAGACCGGGTGGAGCACCGCGATCGAAGCGCTCGAGCGGATCGAGCACGCGCACCCGATCGTGCCGCTCGTGATTCGCTGGCGGCTGCTGCGACGGTTGCGCGATAGCTGGGTGATCGCGCTGCGCCGCTGTATCGACGACGACGGCCGCGTCCACTCGCGCTTTCATCCGGCCCGGTCGTTCTCCGGCCACCTGATCAACACGAACCCCGACCTCGCGCGCGTACCCGGTCGCACGCCCGAGATGAATATGATCCGTCGTGCGTTCAAGGCCGCGCCCGGCCGGCTGCTGATGTCGGTCGACTTCAATCAGCTCGGCCTGCACGTGCTCGCGCACTTGACGAAAGATCCGGCGCTCGTCGAGCCACTGCGTCGCCGCGACGACATGCACGCGTTGACCGCGTCGGCGGTGCTAGAGAAGCCGCTCGACGCGATCACTGCCGACGATCGCCAGCTCGGCAAGGTCGTCAACTTCGCGACGTTCGCCGGCCAGGGCGCGAGTGCGCTCGCGTTACAGCTCGGCGTCTCCGCGCAAGAGGCCAAGGAGCTGATCGCGCGGTTCGATCGCCGCTACGCGTTGGTCCGGGCGTTCCAAGACGAGCAGCTGCGGCTCGCGCGCGATCGCGGCTACATCGTGACGATCGCCGGGCGGCACTGGCCGATCGGCGGCCTCGAGTCACTCGACCCGCACGACCGATCGTACGCCGAGCGCCTCGCTCGTCGAGCGACGCATGAAGGTTCGGTGTCCGACGTCTCGCGCCGTGCGCTGCTCGACGCCGATCGT
>CAZDGY010000420.1:0-5936 GCA_964504685.1 uncultured Kofleriaceae bacterium
AGCGGCACCAGCTCCTCGAGCGGGAGTGGGCCTTTGCTGCGCATCACTTCGTGCAGGGTTTGCCCTTTGACGTACTCCATCGCGATCCACATCAGGTTGTCGGGCTCGACCCCGAACGCGTAGATGTGTGCCGCGTAGGGATGGTCGAGCTTCGACGCGAGCCGGGCCTCGCGCAGGAATCGCTGGATCGCCGTCTTCGACGACCGATGCCGACCGTGGAGGACCTTGATTACCGCTTCGCGCCCGAGCAGCGGTTGCTCGGCACGATAGACCGCACCGAACCCGCCCTCGCCGATTCGGTGGCGCACGACGAAATCGCCGAGGGTTCGACCGGTGAGCTCTTCCGCGGACACGGGCTTCCGTTTCGGCGACCTTCCCACCTACAATTTGAGGTCGCCAATGCGTGACGGTAGCACGGGCCCCGACATCACGGTGACGGTGACCTCCACCGACAAAACTCCCGCGCAACCCGCGGACGTCGGCGCTATGGGCCGCGCGTACCTGCTCGTGTTCGAGCGCGGCTCGTCGTGGGTGTTCGAGTTGCCGACCGCTGGCGAGATCGTGATCGGGCGCGGCGACAGCGCGGAGCTGCGACTGCGCGACAACGCGGTATCGCGCCGCCACGCCACCGTGAAGGTCGTCGACAACTCGATCTCGCTGACCGACCTCGGCAGCCACAACGGCACGTTCATCAACGCCCAGCGGATCACGGGCCAGCGCGCGCTCTCGTCCGGCGACTCACTCGCGATCTGCTCGGCGACGCTCGTGCTCTACACCAGCGCACCCTCATCGGCGCACTCGCGCTGGCTAGAGCTAGCGGCGCTCCGCGAGCGCTTCGACGAAGAGCTCGAGCGCTCGTTGCGCTATCAGCGACCGGTCGCCGTGATGTGCGGCTTGCTCGCGAGCGTCGAGGATCACGACGCTGCGAACCGCGCTCTCAGCTCGCTGCGCGGCCTCGATCTCGGAGCATGGATCGACGCCGGGCAGCTCGTGATCCTCGCGCCGGAGACCGGGCGCGACGAAGCCGCCGCGATGGGCAACCGGATCCGCGACTTGCTCGGCGCCCACACGATCCGCATCGGTTTCGCGGTGTGCCCGATGGACGGCCACGATGCCGACTCGCTGATCATCAGCGCTCGCGCCGCCGCGACTGGGACGCCGATGGGTACGGTCGCAGGCGCCGCGACGACGCTGCGCACGTACCGGATCGGACAACGCAACGTGATCGTCGCCGATCCCGCGATGGCGCGGTTGTACGCGCTCGTGGAGCGGCTCGCACGCGTCGATCTTCCGGTGCTGATCACCGGCGAGACCGGTAGCGGCAAGGAGCTCGCCGCCACGATGCTGCACGAGCGCTCGCCGCGCCGCGATCGCCCGTTGGTCGCGCTCAACTGCGCTGCGATTCAGGAGAGCCTCGTCGAGAGCGAGCTGTTTGGCTACGAGCGCGGAGCGTTCTCCGGCGCAGTGGGCACGAAGCAAGGCTTACTCGAGGCGGCGAACGGCGGCACCGTATTCCTCGACGAGATCGGCGAGCTGCCGCTCGCGATCCAAGCGAAGCTGCTCCGGGTGCTCGAGACCAAGCGGCTGACCCGCGTCGGCGACGTCAAGGAGCGCGAGATCAACGTCCGGCTCGTCGCCGCGACCAACCGAAATCTCCAAGAAGACGTCGACGCCGGGCGGTTCCGCCAAGATCTCCTGTTCCGACTCAACGCAGCGACCCTCGAGGTACCGCCGCTGCGCGAGCGAGCGCGCGAGCTCGGCTTGCTGGCGGAGTTATTCATGACCGAGGCGTGCCAGGCCGCGGGCCGCGGCGCGATCGCGATCGCGACCGATGGCCTCGCAGCGCTCGGCGCCTATCGTTGGCCCGGCAACGTCCGCGAGCTAAAGAACGCGATGGAGTACTTCGCGGCCACGTTGACTGGCAACGCGCTCACCGCCGCAGAGGTCGCCGAGCGGCTGGGACCAAAGCCCGGCGCGCTCCCCGAGCGACCGAGCAGCGCGGGCCCGAAGGCGTTCGCGCCGATCGCCGACGAGATCCGTGCGCTCGAGATCGAGCGCATGACTCAGGCCCTCGAAGCGGCCGGCGGCAACCAGACCAAGGCGGCCGAGCTGATCGGCATGCCGCTGCGCACGTTCTTCACGAAGATGCGCCAGTACAATCTTCGCAAGTAGCAGTCATTACACCGTAATTCGACTGCATCCAACCGCGGTCTGGCGGCGAATACAGCTGCATGACCGACTCGATCAGCACTGGCTCCGAAGGCGCTCGGGCAGATGAAGCGGCATTGGTGGCGGCGGTCGCGCGCGGCGATCGCGCAGCGTTCGCGGCGTTGTACCGGCGGCACTCTTCGGTGCTGCTCGGCGTCGCGATCAAGATCGTGGGCGATCGGCGCGAAGCCGAGGACTTGCTGCACGACGTGTTTCTCGAGGCGTGGCGCGCCGCAGGTGAGTACGATCCGAAGCGCGCGAACGTCCGGACCTGGCTCGCGCTGCGCATGCGATCGCGCGCGATCGACGTCGTGCGCTCGGCGCGCGTGGCACGCAACGCCGGTGATGTCGGCATCGATGAAGTCCTCGACGAGCGCATGCACTCGCCGGATCACCTGCGCGCGCGGCGTGCTCTGCAGACGCTCAGCAGCAACGAGCGCCAAGTGCTCGAGCTCGCGTACTTCGGTGGGCAATCGTGCAGCGAGATCGCGAAGAAGCTCGCGATGCCGCTCGGCACGGTCAAGTCGCGGCTCGCCGACGGCATGAAGCGTTTGCGTCGGCTGCTCGTCGCTGGCTCGGCCGCGCCGCAACCGGCGTGATAGCGTGCAGCCGACCGCAATGACCCAACCCGACGAGCGCATCGCGGCGATACCGCCGTTGCTCGCCCGCGTTGCCTCCGGCGATCCGGCCGCGGTGCGCGAGTGCATCGCGCGGTTCAGCGGGCTCGTGTGGTCGCTCGCGCGTCGCTTCGATCCGGCCGATGCCGAAGATGCGGCGCAGGAGATCTTCCTGGATCTGTGGAAGAGCGCCGCTCGCTACGACGCCACGCTCGGCTCGGAGGCGACGTTCGTCGCGACGATCGCGCGCCGCCGGCTGATCGACCGCCGCCGATCCCGCGCCCGCCGACCGACGACCGAGCAGCTGGTCGACCTCCCGGTCGCGGATCCGAGCGCCGGGCCTGCCGAATCGGCCGAGGCGACCAAAGCCGCCGCCGCGCTCGGCCAGCTGCGCCCGGAACAGCGCGAAGTGCTCGTGCTATCCACATGTCATGGCCTGTCGCACGGCGAAATTGCTGCGAAGACCGGCATGCCGCTCGGCACGGTCAAGGCTCATGCTCGGCGTGGACTCCTGTCGATCCGAGCGGCACTCTTAGGCGTACGCACTGGAGAATCGTGATGGGTTCGTCGGTCAACGATCCGCGCGCTGAGGAGCTGCTCGTCGAGCGGGCGCTGCATGGCCTCGACGACCACGAGCGCCGCGAGCTCGAACAGCTCGGCGTCGCGGGCGATACGACGTTCGACATCGCCGCCGCTGCGGTCGCACAAGCTGCGGTCGATCGGCAGGAGATGCCGGCGCACGTGACCGCGAAGATCTTGGCGGCTGCCCCGGCGCTCGACATGCGCCGCACGCTCACCGGCGTCGTCGCACCGCCGACCGAGCTATCGCGCGACACGCTCGTCGGCGTCCAGCTGTCGGAGTTCACGCCCGCGTCCGAGACGTCGGCACTGCCGATGGCGATGCCGATGCCGATGCCGATGCCGATGGCTGTGCCCGTTCCCCTGCCCGTGCCGCCGGGGCCGACCGACGAGCTCGCGGCTCGGCGCAATCGTTCGAGGTTCGCCACGGTCGCGCCTTGGCTCGCTGCCGCGGCGTGCCTCGTGATCGCGTCGGGCGCGGTGTTCTACGCCGCGCGTAATGGCGGTGGCACCGCGGCGTCGATCGCATCGGCCGCCGATGGCCGTGCCGAGCTCGTGAAGAACGCCACCGATCTGACGACGATCGCGTGGACCGCGACGAAAGATCCGGCCGCCACCGCGACGACCGGCGACGTGATCTGGAGCGAAGCTAAGCAACGCGGCTACATGCGGTTCGTCGGCCTCGCCGCGAACGATCCGACGCAGTTCCAATACCAGCTGTGGATCTTCGACAAGGATCGCGACGACAAGTTCCCGGTCGACGGCGGCGTGTTCGACGTGTCCTCGACCGGCGAGGTGATCATCCCGATCACGGCGCGGCTACGCGTTTCGGACGCGACGCTGTTCGCGGTCACGATCGAGAAGCCGGGCGGGGTCGTCGTGTCGAAGCGCGAGCGCATCGTCGTGACCGCCGCGAAAGGCTAAGCTGTCGGCGCGATGCCGAAGCAGCGACGCCATCACGGCGATGACTTGCGTGGAGCGAGTCGACTCGCGGTCGAAGCGACCCGCGGTGTCACCGCGCTGATCGAAGAGATGCACGCGACGATCGCGAGCGGCCCGGCGATCCTCGGCAAGCCGCTCGCGGTGCCGGCCAAGCTCGCGACCGGCATCGTCTACGGCACGATTCGCGGTGTCGCGCAGATCGTCGGCGCGGGCATCGACCTCGCACTCGCGCAGCTCGCCCCGCTGCTCGGCGCGAGCGCACCCGGCACCGATCGCGAGATCGTGCTCGGCGTGCTCAACGGCGTGCTCGGCGATTACCTGGTCGAGCACGACAATCCGCTCGCGATCACGATGCAGCTGCGCGATCACGGCGACTCGATCGATCCGCGTGTCGCGCTACCCCGCGCTACGAGCAAGCTCGCGATCCTCGTGCATGGCCTGTGCGGCACCGACCACGACTTCGTGCGCTACGGCCCAGATCTCGGCGCAGCGGTCGAGCGCGACCTCGGCTACACCGCGATCTATCCGCATTTCAACAGCGGGCTACACGTGTCGACGAACGGGCGCCAGCTCGCGACGCTAGTCGACGAGCTCGTCACCGCATGGCCGGTCGCGCTCGACGAGATCGTGCTGATCGGCCACAGCATGGGTGGGCTCGTAGCGCGCAGCGCGGTTCACATCGCCGAGCTCGAGCAGATGTCGTGGCGTAAAAAGCTGCGCACGCTGATCACGCTCGGTGCACCGCATCACGGCGCGCCGCTCGAGCGCGGCGGCAGCTGGCTCGATCTGTTGCTCGCGGTCAGCCGTTACAGCGCGCCGTTGCGTCGGCTCGGCCGGATCCGCAGCTCCGGCATCACCGACTTGCGCTACGGCAACGTCGCCGATCACGACTGGCACGGCCGCGACCGCTTCGACCACGGCAGCGATCCACGCCAGCTCGTGCCGCTCTCCGCGGACGTGGCCTGCTACGCGGTCGCCGGTACGTTGTCGCCGCAACCCGGCGGCAAGCTGCGCAACGACGGCATCATTCCAGTCGACAGCGCGCTCGGCCTTCACGACAAGCCCGAGCTCGTGCTCGCGTTCCCCGACACGAACCGCATGATCGCATACGGCGTCGGTCACACCGACTTGCTAGGCAGCGCGCCGGTCTATGCGGCGATCCGCGGCTGGCTTACGCGCTAGACTGTCGCGGTGATCGCCACCCTGCGACGAGCGAGCGACGCGCTCGGCGCGATCGTCGAGCGGCTGCGCGCCGCTCGCACGAGCCCTCCGCGCAAGTCGCGGCTTGAACGGTTCGGCGCGATCCTCCAACTCACGGTGCCGCGCGCACTCGTGTTCGTCGATCGCGCGATGGCGCGGCGAACCGTCGCGATCAGCGGCGAGCCGACGCAATGGCACGGCCCGGAAGGCGAGCTCGGCGACCACGTGCTGTCGGCGCCGCTCGAGGCGCACTTGCAGCTGACGAATCGCTGCGGCGCGGGTTGTGCCGGTTGCTATACCGGCGCATCGCCGACCGGCGGCCCGAATGAATGGGGGCTCGTCGAGTGGCAGCGCGCGGTCGACGTGCTCGCCGATGCCGGCGTGTTCCAT
>CAZDGY010000421.1:0-5915 GCA_964504685.1 uncultured Kofleriaceae bacterium
GACGTGCTCGACACGGCGCTCGCGATCCAGACCGTGCACGCGCTCGATGCGATCGATAAAGGCTGTGCGTCGCTGCTCGCGGCGCTCGCGCATCGCGCGCAAGAGCATGCTCGCACGCCGACGATCGGGCGCTCGCACGGCATCCATGCCGAGCCGATCACCGCAGGTTTGGTGTTCGCGCGCTGGCATGCCGAAGTTGCGCGCAGTAGAGAACGGTTGCATCGCGCGAAGCACGCGATCGCGGTCGGCAAGCTCGCTGGTGCGGTTGGCGTGTACGGCAACCTCGAGCCGACGATCGAAGCGAAGGCGCTGGGCGTGCTCGGGTTGCGCGCCGAGACCGTAGCGACCCAGATCGTCGCGCGCGATCGACACGCCGAGGTGTTGTGCGCGCTCGCGTTGCTCGGCACGGCGATCGAGCAGATCGCGCTCGGCGTTCGCCACTGGCAGCGCACCGAGGTCGGCGAAGCGGAAGAGGGATTCGGCAAGGGCCAAAAAGGCTCGTCCGCGATGCCGCACAAGAAGAACCCGATCCTGAGCGAGAACCTGACCGGGCTGGCCCGCTTGCTGCGGTCGTACGCGGGCGCCGGCCTCGAGGACGTTGCGCTGTGGCACGAGCGCGATATCTCGCACTCGAGCGTCGAGCGCGTCGTGATGCCGGATGCGACGATCCTCGCCGACTTCATGCTCGCGCGTGCGACGACTCTGGTCAGCGGGCTCGTCGTTCACAAGGAACGGATGCGCACGAACCTCGATCGCACCGGCGGATTGTACTTCTCCGAGGCGGTGCTGCTCGCGCTCGTGCAGACCGGGCTCGCCCGCCAGGACGCGTACGTGATGGTGCAACGCAATGCGCTCGCCGCGATCAATGAAGCCGCCGCGGCCGGGGAAACCGGCGCGCGCCCGGGCCGATTCCGGGAGCTGCTCGGCGCCGACGCAGAGATCGCCCGGCGGATGACCGCGGCGCAGCTCGACGCCTGCTTCGATCTCGAGCACCACCTGCGGCACGCGCCCGAGATCATGCAGCGCGCGCTCGGAGCATCATGAGCAACCTCGATTCGCAGCTGCGCGCTCAGCTGCGCCAGACGCTCGATCGCGTGCCGTTCTCGGCGCTCGCCGGTCGTACGTTGCCGCGCTACGACGGCAAGGTTCGCGATTGCTTCATCGACAAAGAGCGCGGCGAGCGCGTGATCGTCGTGACCGACCGGTTGAGCGCGTTCGATGCCGTCGTCGGCACGATCCCGTTCAAAGGTCAGGTGCTCAACCAACTCGCGCAGTTCTGGTTCGAGCATACGAGCGCGATCGCGCCGAACCACATGGTGCGCGCGCCCGATCCGAACGTGATGATCGCACGCGAGTGCGAGCCGCTGCCGGTCGAGCTCGTGATGCGCGCCTATCTAACCGGCGTGACATCGACCTCGATCTGGAAAGCGTACGAGGCCGGCGCGCGGACGTTTTGCGGACACCCGTTGCCCGACGGGATGCGCAAGAATCAGCCGTTGCCGCACGCGATCCTGACGCCGTCGACGAAAGCCGCGAAAGGCGATCACGACGTCTCGGTGTCGAAGGACGAGCTGCTCGCGATGGGCCGGATCGAGCCGGCGCTGTTCGACCGCGCGGCCGCGCTCGCCGCAAAGCTGTTCGCGGCAGGGCAGGCGCATGCGGCGAAGCAGGGCCTGATCCTCGCCGACACCAAATACGAAATGGGGCTCGCGCCCGACGGCACGCTCACCGTGATCGACGAGATCCACACGCCCGATTCTTCGCGCTACTGGTACGCCGACGACTACGAAGCGCGGCTCGCGCGCGGCGAAGAACCGCGCAGCCTCGACAAGGAGTACGTGCGGCGCTGGCTCGCCGATGAAGCGAAGTGGACCGGCGACGGCCCGCCGCCGGTGATGCCCGATGACGTCCGCGTCGAAGCCGCGCGGCGCTACATCACGAGTTACGAGCTCGTCACCGGCAAGGCGTTCGAGCCCGACGCGCGCGAGCCGGTCGCGAGGATTGCGGCTGCGCTGCAGGGAACCTGACGTGCTCGTCGTCCCCGGCCGCGCCGCCTTGTCCGTAGCTCGCCGCGCCGCAGCGCTCGTCACCGCGAAGCGCGTTGCGCCGGGTGTCTCGGCGATCGATGCGCGTTGGATCCATTTGGTCGTCGCCGAGCGCCCGCTCGATACCGCCGAGGCGAGCCGACTCGCGGAGTTGTTGGCCTACGGTCCGAGCGAGGAGCCGGGGTCGCGACTGGGACTGCGCACCGGGATGGCGTTCTGGGTCGCGCCGCGGATCGGCACGACGTCGCCGTGGTCGTCGAAGGCGACCGACATCGCACACGTCTGCGGCCTGTCCTCGATCACGCGAATCGAGCGCGCGACCGAGTGGACGTTCACCGGGATGGGCGATTCGGCTGCGGTCGGCGCGGCGCTCGCGGATCGGATGACCGAGAGCGTGATCGTGCGCGAAGCCGAGCTCGAGCGCGTCGTCGCGCCGGCGGGTGAGCCACGCCCGCTCGCGCACGTTCGCCTCGGCGGTGATCCGAGCGCAGCGTTGCGCGCGGCGAGCATCCGGCTCGGGCTCGCGCTTGCCGACGACGAGATCGAGTATCTATCGGCGCGCTACGGCGAATTGCGCCGCGATCCGACCGATGTCGAGCTGATGATGTTCGCGCAGGCGAACAGCGAGCACTGCCGCCACAAAGTGTTCAACGCCGATTGGTACGTAGAGACGGCGAAGCAAGATCGCTCGCTGTTTCAATGGATCAAGCGCACGGCTGAAGCCGCGCCCGATGGGGTGCTGTCGGCGTACAAGGACAACGCGGCGGTGATCGAAGGTCACGCGGCGGCGAGGTTCTTTCCCGACGCGCGCGGCGTGTATCGCTCGCACGTCGAGCCGTCGCACATCCTCGGCAAGGTCGAGACCCACAACCATCCGACCGCGATCTCGCCGTTCGCGGGTGCGGCGACGGGCTCGGGCGGCGAGCTGCGCGATGAAGGCGCCACCGGCCGCGGTGGCAAGCGCAAGGCGGGCCTCGTCGGGTTTTCGGTGTCGAACCTGCGCTTGCCCGACTCGCTCGAGCGGTGGGAACGCGGCGCGTGGATCGGTAAGCCGGATCGGATCGCGAGCGCGCTCGACATCATGATCGACGCGCCGCTCGGCGCCGCCGCGTACAACAACGAGTTCGGCCGGCCAGCGATCCTCGGTTACTTCCGCGCGTTCGAGCACGTCGAGCGGCCGGGCTTCGTCCGCGGCTATCACAAGCCGGTGATGCTCGCCGGCGGCATCGGCGCGATCCGCGCGGGTGACATCGCGAAGGCGCCGGTGCCGGCGGGCGCCGCGCTCGTCGTGCTCGGTGGGCCGGCGTTTCTGATCGGGCTTGGCGGAGGGGCCGCATCCTCGGTCGCGCAAGGCGCGCAGGCCGAGGAGCTCGACTTCGCGTCGGTGCAGCGCGACAACGCCGAGATCGAGCGCCGCTGCCAGGAGGTGATCGATCGCTGTTGGGCGCAGGCCGAACGCAATCCGATCCTGTCGATCCACGATGTCGGCGCCGGCGGCCTGTCGAACGCGCTGCCCGAGATCGTGCACGACGCTGGGCTCGGCGCGCTCGTCGACCTGCGCGCGATTCCCACCGGAGAGCCCGATCTGTCGCCGCTCGAGCTGTGGTGCAACGAGGCGCAAGAGCGCTACATGCTCGCGATCGCGCCCGACCGGCTCGACGATTTCGCGGCGCTGTGTGCGCGCGAGCGAGCGCCGTGGGCTCGGCTCGGCACCGCGACGACCGAGGGCCAACTTCGCGTCACGGGGCGCGGCGAGCCAGCGGTAGACGTTCCCCTCGATCTGATCTTCGGCAAGCCACCGAAACAAACGCGCGCGTGGACGGCGGCGACTTCGGCGCGCGAGCCGCTCGAGCTCGGCGAGGAGACCGTTGCGCAAGCACTCGACGGCGTGCTCGGGCTGCCGACGGTCGCGGACAAGACGTTCTTGATCGCGATCGGCGATCGTACGGTCGGCGGGCTGGTCGCGCGCGATCCGATGGTCGGCCCGTTTCAGGTGCCGGTCGCCGATTGCGCGCTGACGCTCGCCGACTACGTGGGATATGCGGGCGAGGTGATGGCGATCGGCGAACGAGCGCCGGTCGCGTTGCTCGATGCGGCGGCGGCGTCACGGCTCGCGATCGGTGAAGCGATCACGAATCTCGCGGCGGCGCCGATCGGCCCGCTAGGCCGGGTGAAGCTGTCGTGCAATTGGATGGCCGCGGTCGGCACTGCCGGCGATGACGCGAGGCTGTACGATGCAGTGCGCGCGGCCAGTGACCTCGCAGTCGCGCTCGGGCTCGCGATTCCCGTCGGCAAAGACTCGACGTCGATGGCGACGCGGTGGAACGGCAACGTCGTCGCATCGCCGGTCACGCTGGTCGTCACCGCGTTCGGGCCGTGCAATGACGTCCGGCTGGCCGTCACGCCAGAGCCGCGCGGTGGCGAGCTGCTGCTGATCGAGCTGTCGAACCAGCATCGGCTCGGTGGCAGTTGCCTCGCGCAGGTCTACGGTCGGCTCGGCGACGCGCCGCCCGATCTCGATCAGCCGCGCCAGCTGCATCGCTTTTACGACGCGATCCAACAGTTAGTCGCCGACCGCGCGATCACCGCGTATCACGACCGCTCGGACGGCGGCGCGATCGTGACTGCGCTCGAGATCGCGTTCGCCGGTCGCTGTGGCTTGGAGCTCGACGTCACTGCGGTCGATGCCGATCCGTTCCGCGCGCTGTTCGCCGAGGAGCTCGGCGCGATCGTCGAGGTCGCGCCGGATCGCGCACCGCATGTCCGCGCGGTGCTTGCTGCGGCCGGCCTCGTCGTGCATGCGATCGGGCAGACGACGCGAGATCGCGACGTGCGCGTCGTCCATGCCGGTTCGTCCGTGATCGCGACGTCGCTGTCGGCGTTGCGCGCGCGCTGGTCGCACGTCACGCATCAGATCGCCCGCCGACGCGATGACACCGCCTGCGCCGACTCCGAAGCTGCGACTCGCATCGATCCCGATCATGCGGGCTTGAGCGCGCACGTGACCTTCGATCCTGCCGAGGACATCGCCGCGGCGTTCATCGCGAGAGGCGCGCGGCCACGGGTCGCGATCGTGAGAGAGCAGGGGGTCAACGGTCAGACCGAGATGGCCGCTGCGTTCAGCCGCGCCGGGTTCGATGCGGTCGATGTCCACATGACCGATCTGATCGAAGGCCGAACCGACTTGCGTGACTGCGCCGGCCTCGTCGCGTGCGGTGGGTTCTCGTTTGGCGACGTGCTCGGCGCCGGCCGCGGGTGGGCGTCGACGTTCCGCTACAACGAGCGCGCGAGCGACGCGATTCGCGCCCTCGTCGATCGCGGCAACACGTTCGTGCTCGGCGTATGCAACGGCTGCCAAATGATCGCCGAGCTCGCGCCCGAGCTCGTGCCGGCGACGCGGACGAGCTGGCCGAGGTTCGTCAAGAATCGCAGCGAGCGGTTCGAAGCGCGGCTAGCGCTGTTGAAGATCGAGCACAGCCCGTCAGTGTTACTCCGCGGCATGGCCGGATCGTGGCTGCCGGTCGCGAACGCGCACGGCGAAGGGCGCGCCGAGCTCGACGCGGATCACCTCGCGGCGCTCGAAGCGCAGCACTTAGTCGCGGCGCGATTCTGCGACGGCAAAGGAGTCGTCACCGAGCAGTATCCGGCGAACCCGAACGGCTCGCCGCGCGGCATCGCCGCGGTGACGTCGCCGGATGGGCGGATCACTGCGATCATGCCGCACCCCGAGCGCGTGTTCCGCACCGTGCAGCTCAGCTGGCATCCACGCGAGTGGGGCTAGGACAGCCCGTGGATGCGGATGTTTCGCAACGCACGCGCTTGGCTCGCGGCGGTCTAGAGCAGCGG
Organism: uncultured Kofleriaceae bacterium; assembly: GCA_964504685.1. GTDB lineage: Bacteria > Myxococcota_A > Polyangia > Haliangiales > Haliangiaceae > JABFXX01. Next base: position 5,892 of record CAZDGY010000421.1, read on the forward strand.
CACGAGCATCGCGAGCACGCCGAC
>CAZDGY010000422.1:0-5907 GCA_964504685.1 uncultured Kofleriaceae bacterium
GCGGGCAGCGCCGCCATGAACTGCTTCTCGTGATCGTTGCTGCCGTCGAGGTAGCCGCCGAACATGTGCGGACGTGCGCCGTGCTTCGCGGTGACATCTGCTTTGGTCTTGTCGTTGACCGCCTTGGTCTTCGCGTCGACCGCAGGGGCCGCTTTCGCCGGTGCCGCCGCTGCGGCTCCAGACTTCTTTGCTTTCCATGCATCGATCGCCGGCTTCATCGCGGGATCGAAGTAGCTCTTCATCGCGGTCGCCGAGCACGCCTGGAACTTGTCGCCGCCGTCGTCCTTGCCGCACTGGGCGGAGGCCCACTCGAACGCGCCTTCCATATCCGGCCCGTCGGAGTCCGAATCAGCGTCGGCCGCCGCCTTCTTATGGACGTCGTGATGCTCTGGCGGCTTGTGGGCAGTCGCGGGAGTGGGCAAGCGGTCCTCGGGGACAAATGATACGCGCGATCGCCCGAAAACCTTCCTACAACGCGCCCTTGCCGTGTTGGCTGAGGATCCGGCCCTGGGCCGCGTATTCGGCGCGCGCCGAGCCCTCGAGATCGGCTTGCGTGATCGGCCGACCGTGACTCGCTGCGACGAAGGCCGCCGCGACCGTCGCGTTCTTGATGTGAGCGCCCGACAGATCGGGGAAGTCGCGCACCAGGCGCGGAATGTCGATGTCGTCGGCGCGCGGCGCATCGCCTTCAAGCATCTTGCGCCATAGCTCGGCGCGCTCGTCGTCGTCGGGCGGCCAGAACACGACGTGCGCGGACAACCGCCGGCGCAGCGCTTCGTCGAGGTTCGAGTCGAGGTTCGTCGTCAGGATCGACACGCCGCCGAACGCTTCGATGCGCTGCAGGAGGTAGTTGACTTCGAGGTTCGCGTAGCGATCAGTCGCGGACCGCACGTCGGTCGAGCGCTTCGCGAACAGTGCATCGGCCTCGTCGAACAACAACATGATGTGGCCAGCGGCGGCGGCATCGAATAGTTGCGACAGCTGCTTCTCGGTCTCGCCGACCCACTTCGAGACGACCTTCGATAGATCGACTTGATACATCTCGAGCCCGAGCTCGCTCGCGATCAGACCCGCGACCATCGTCTTGCCGGTGCCGGGCGGGCCCGAGAACAGCGCCGACGCACCGGTCGCGCGGCCGACCTTGCGGCGATAGCCCCAGCGCTCGTAGACGAGCAACGCATGGCGCACCCGCGATGTGAAGCCGCGGATCTGCTCGCGCGTGTCGTCGGACACGACCAGGTCGTCCCAGCGATGCGGCGACGTCGTGCGGATCGCCTGGCCCGCGAGCCGCTCCGCGGTGTCGGTGTGGATCGCTTCGAGCGCGTGACGAAAGCCGACTTCGCGGTGGCCAAGCAGGCCAGCGGTAGCGACCGCGCGCGCGATCGCGCCGGGGCCAAGCTCGTAGCGATACGCGAGCTCGTCGCGCTCCTCGTCGCCGAGCGCCGCGCTCGCCCCGAGATAGCGATCCCAGATCGCACGGCGCGAGCTCGCGGCCGGCATCGGCCACGCGACGCGGATGACGCGTTTGTCGACGGTGAGCGGCAGGCCGGTGCGCGATGCGGTGACGCACACCGTGCCGGGAAACGCATCGAGTGCGTCGAGGACCGCCCGCGCGCGCGGATCGCCGTGCGCGAGATCGTCGAGGCCGGCGATGATCGGGACGGCTCCGGTCAGCTCGTGCTCGCGGCGCAACGCGCGTAGCGCTTTCTCCGCAGCGGCCGAGCTGCGCTCGACCCGCGCGAGATCGACCGCGACTGCGCCGCGACCCGCCGCGCGCGCGACATCCGCGATCGCGGTGCGCTTGCCGACTGCAGTTGCACCCTCGACGAGCAACACGACCGGCGTGGTGCCCGCAAACGCTGCGACGAGCGCTTCGCGCGCGGCGACTTGTTCCGGCGCCACATGCACGATGTCGGGCAGCACGACCGGCCCGCCGCAGGTCGCGAGCACGTCGTCGGCGAGCGCGAGGCCCGCGAGGTGCGCGATCGTGCGTCGCGGCGCGGCATAACGCCGGCCACCGGCGACGGCGTCGCCATCGACCATCTCGATCAGCCCCGAGCGAATCAGCGGGTGATCGCGACCGGCGCGCAACGCGAACTTCCACGCGTCGGCGGTGTCGAGGCCGGCCATCGACACGAATGTCGCGAGGTCGACCCCGTGCAACGCGCCGTCACCGAGGACCTGGCGCCGGCGCATGACGATCAACGGATCGATCGAGCACGCCACGACGATCACCAAGAAGTCGACATCGTCGGCGGTCAGAGCGAGCGTGTCGACGAGCTGCCCGATCGGGCCGCGACCGGCGGCGAGCGCTGTGTCGCGCGCGACTTGCCGCACGGACGGATCGAACTCGCGGCCCTTACCGCGCGCGTCCATCTCGTCGAACGACGCTCGTGCCCACTGCAACCACGCGTCGAACACGGCAGACACGGCGACGAGCGTAGCAAACTACCAGTTTGCGCGGCGTAACTCGCGCAACCAACGGTCGGCGGCCACGACCGCCGCAAGCGGCACATCCGGCGGCAGCACCGAGGTCGGCCACGCGGCATCGATCGCGGCGATCGCAGCGACGAGCCTCGCACGCCATACGCTCGCTTCGTTCGCCGACAGCTGCTCGCGTTCGCCTCGCTGTTTGATCGCGAGCAGCTCGTCGATCTCCGCTGGCACGAACGGCCGGAGCCGAGCGACATCGGTGACGATCTCGCCGTGTGCGAGCACGTGCCGGCCGCTCGCAGCGGCGCGCAGCACGTAGAGCGCGCGCTTCGCGGTCGGCTTGTCGTCGAACGCCCGCAACTGGCTCGTCGCGAACCCGCCGTAGTGCCGCCCGACTCGCCGCGACAACAGCGGGCGCATCACCGCGCGTGCTTCGCCGAGCAGAACGGCGTCAGCTTCGAGCGCGAGCTCGCCGAGGATGCGCTCGAGGAAATTGCCGTTGCCCTTGAGTGCTCCGATCAGCACCGGCGCGAGCTCGTTGCTGCCGTAATCGAGCTCGACTCCGTTGACGACCTCGAGCCGATCGCCTGGCGTCTCGACCGGCTGCAAGCCGACGAGATCACCGGTCGGCGCGATGTGCACGCACTTCAGATCGAGATCGCTATCAGGCGACGGGAAGCCATACGCGTGCGCGCCCGACAGATAGATCACGAGATGCTTGCGCTCGCGCATGCGGGCCGCGAGGAAGCTCCGCGCGACCTCGGCTTGATGCGCCGACAACACGCTCCACGGGTCTCGCCCCTCAGTCGTCATAGCTCGCCTCCGCCGGCGCCGGCGCATCGCGTCCCCACGGTCCAGGTGCAGCCGCGATTGCACGCCGCGCAGCTTCTTCGCGCACGGCACGCAGCGCGCGATCGGCGCGCGCGACATCGGCGTGTTTCGGCAGCGGACTGGTAGCGCGAGCGGCCTCGAGCTGCGGCGTCAGCGTGCGCGCGAGCTGCATCACGTCGGGCATCGCGACCTCGCCGTTCTTGACCGCGAGCAGCGTCGGGCGAATCGCTTCGCTCGCCCCGACCTCGGGTGGCTCGCCGCGCAGCCAACGGATCGCGAGATCGAGCAGCCGGATCAAGTTGTACGCGTTCTTCGGCCGCAGATCGCGCGGCAACGCGAGCTCGGTGGGCGCCGCGGCTGCAAGTGCGCTCCAGTCGTTCGCAGCGATCACGCCTTGGTCATACAGCGAGCGATACAGCTGTTTGAGGTAATCGCGCGCTCGAAGCACCGCATCGCTCCGCGACGGCGCCTCGATCCGCGCTTCGGTGGCGAGCCGCTCGGCCGCCGCCTCGAGGGTGAGCGCAGCGTCGGCGCGCAACCAGCCGATCACGATCGCGCGATGCTCGGCGAGGCGCTGGTTGTGCTCGAGCCGATCGAGCTGAGACAACGCATAGCGCCCGAATGCACCGTAGATCTCCTGCGACAAGAATGCCTCGCGCATCGCGAGCACCGGCTCACCGATCGGATCGACGAGCGCGGGCGCTGCGAACAACATCTCGAGCGTGTTCGGATCGGCACGCAACGCCTGGCGGATCGCCTTGCCGACCTCCCAATACGTGTGCGAGCCATCGAGCGAAACCAGGTCGAGTGGTGGATCGACGAGCCCGGTGGTCCACGCCATCGGCAGTACGAACATGCCGCGGCGATCCTCATCGGAGTCGGCGGTGGCTACGCCCCACGCGCGCGAGCCGACGAGCGTATCGATCGCGATGCACGGCGCCAACGCATCCCACGCTGCTGCTCGCCGTTGCGCATAACGAACCGCGCCGAGCTTGCGCGGCGTGACCTCGGCGCGCAGGTAGACCGCGCGCGTACCGTCGATAAACACGACCTCGACGTGATCGCCGTCGTGGTGGCCGACGCGCCCGCTAGCGCCTTGCAGCTTGATCGAACCGGCGATATCGCGGTCGACGCGCGTCACGACCTCGGTCCCGACCGGCAGCGGCACCGCCGCCGGATCGAGATCGGTCAAGCCACCGAGGCGCAGCGCCATAGCGCCAGCGTATCAAACGTCAGTGCGCGAGCGCGGTCTCGTCGCCACCAGTCCGCGCGCCTGAGAACAGCCGGCCGTTGAGCAGCGACGTATCGCGCAACGTGATCGCCAGTGCCTCGGCGAGCGAATCGACCGGCGACACGACGAGCTTCTCGCGCACATCCGCGGGCAGGTCATCGAGGTCGGCTTCGTTGTCGCGCGGAATCACGATGTGCGTGATACCGGCGCGCACGGCTCCGAGCACTTTCTCTTTCAGCCCGCCGATCGGCAGCACCCGTCCCGACAGCGTGATCTCGCCGGTCATCGCGACATCGTGCCGAGCGGGTCGACCCGAGAGCGCCGACACCATCGCGGTCGCCATCGCGATCCCCGCCGACGGTCCATCCTTCGGAATTGCACCCGCCGGCACGTGGACATGCACGTCGCGGTCGAACACGCGGTCGTCGATCATCAGCGCATCGGCGTGAGCGCGCGCGTACGTCCACGCTGCGCGCGCCGATTCCTTCATCACATCGCCGAGCTGACCGGTCAGGATCAGGTCGCCTTTGCCGCGCATCGGCGCCGCCTCGACGAACATGATGTCGCCGCCCGCTGGCGTGTAGTACATCCCGGTCGCCAACCCGATCTGGTCCTCCGGCGCTGCCTTCTCGGGATGAACGCGCGGCCGGCCGAGCAACGGCCGAACATCGTCGCGCCCGAGCTCCTTGCGCTCGATCTCCTTCGCCGCGATCCGCCGCGCGACCTTACGGAACAGCCGCCCGAGCTCGCGCTCGAGTTGCCGCACCCCGGCTTCACGCGTGTAGTTCGAGATCACCTCGCGGATCGCATCGTCGTTGACCACGAGCTGATCGGCGGTGAGGCCGTTGTCCGTGAGCTGACGCGCGACCAGGTAGTGCTTCGCGATCTCGAGCTTCTCGCGCTCGGTGTAGCCGGCGAAATCGACGACCTCCATGCGGTCGAGCAACGGGCCCGGGATGTTCGCGATGAAGTTCGCGGTCGCGATGAACATCACCTCAGACAGGTCGAACGGCACGCCGAGGTAGTGATCGGTGAACGAGTCGTTCTGCGCGGGATCGAGGACTTCGAGCAGCGCGGCCGCGGGGTCGCCTTGATGCGACATTCCGAGCTTGTCGACCTCGTCGAGCAGGAACACCGGGTTCTTGGTGCCGGCTTGTTTCATGCCCGCGATGATCCGACCCGGCAAAGCGCCGATGTACGTCCGGCGATGGCCGCGGATGTCCGCCTCGTCGCGCGCGCCGCCGAGCGAGATCCGGACGTATTCACGCCCCATCGCTCGAGCGATCGACTTCGCGATCGACGTCTTGCCGACGCCGGGCGGCCCAGCGAACAACAAGATCCGGCCCTTCTTCTCCTTGGCCTTCGTCAGCTGATGAACCGCGAGGAACTCGAGGACGCGGTCTTTGACCTCG
>CAZDGY010000423.1:0-5906 GCA_964504685.1 uncultured Kofleriaceae bacterium
TATCGGGCGCGAGTCGATCGAAGCGAAACGCGCCGTCAGGTCCTGCGGCGATGACGTTGAGCGCACCGGGGGTCGTCGTCGACTGCGCGGTGACGGCCAGGCCGGCTGCGGGTTGGGTGCCTTGCATCAACACGCCCGAGATCGAGCCGTACGGCAATAGTTCGATCACGAGCTGGGTCGCGGTCGGCGAGCCTTCGGGCACGAGCACCGCCTTGCTGCGGCCGATCGGCGAGAGGTCGGCGATGATCGTCAAGTTGCCGTCGCCGAAACCGGCGAGCGAGAACGTGCCATCCGGCCCGGTCGTATCGGTCTTCGTGCTTCCCGCGAACGTACCTGCGAGGTTGCCCATCGGCGCGTCGTTCGTGCTGCCGCCGCCGATCACTTGCCGACCGGCGTAGACCGTCGCGCCCGGGACCGGTTGGCTGCCGGACACCACGATGCCCGCGAGCTGACGACCTTGCGTCACCGAGATCGTGCCGACGTCGGCGGTCTTGCTCGGTTCGACCGTGACGTCGACGCCTTTGCTGTCGAAGCTCGGGCCACGGACCTGCAGGTTGTAGTTGCCCGGCGGTACGCCGGTGATCTCGAAGTCGCCGCTGACGAACGAATCTTGGATCGGTCCGAGCGTCACCGTGATCGCGGTTGGCGGATGCCCATCGGTGAACGCGACCTTGCCTTTGACGCCACCCTCGCCGGGCAACACGATCTTCACCGAGTCGTCGCCGGTCTTGGCATCGACGCCATCGCCGCCGCGCCGACCGCGGCCACCGCCGAAGCCACGCGCATCGCCGCTGCGGCTCGCCCGCAGTCGGTAGTTGCCCTCGGCGAGCCCCGTGACCTTGAACCGGCCGCCAGCATCGGTGATCTCGACGTTGCGTCCGCCGCCGCGCATCATCGCGGGATTGAAGCCGCCGCTTCCCCCGCCGCCGTCCATGCGCGGCGATGCCGAGACTTGCGCGCCTTCGACCGGATTGCCCTCGGGATCGACGACCTCGCCCGCGATCGACGCGGTGAGATCGAGCGTGATCACGACCTTGTCGACGTCGCCCTTCGACGCGTCGAGGTCTACGCCGCTCGATCCGCCCTTCTCGTGCGTCGCCGAGGCGACGAGCGGTTCGCGCGGCAGCCCGCGGATCGCGAAGCCGCCCGACGCGTCGCTGTACGCCTGGCGCGCCGGTTGGCGACCGCCGCCGAACCCTCCACCGCCACGGCCTCCGCGGCCCGACGGTCCGATCCGGACGCGCGCTCCTTCGACCGGTCCACCGGTGTTATCGACGACCTTGCCGCGCACGACGACGCCGAGCGCGAGGGTGACGACGACATCGCGCTTCTCGGTGGCGCCATCGAGCGTGATCATCGCCGACGTGCCCGACGCGTGATCCGGATGCGTCGCGAGAAAACGCACCGAACCCGCGGGCAACGCCGCGAAGCGGAACTCGCCTTTCGCGTCGGTCGTGATCGCATCGAGTCGCGGATCGGCGGCGGAGCGAAACTCGCTCGCGGCGACGTTCAACACGCGCGCGGCGGCGACCCGATTGCCATCGCTATCGACGACGCGGCCCGACACCGCCGCGCCGTTCACGAGCGCGAGCTTGACCGCGAGCTCGCCGCTGACTCGTACGCGTTTGTACGTCTTCGCCGACCCGGGCGCATACGCGACGATGTCGTACGGGCCGGGCAACACCGGCTTGAACGTGACGACGCCGGCTCGGGTCGTTTCGCTTTGCAGATCGTCACCGCGCAACTCGACGGTCGCCGCATCGACTGGCTTGCCGTCGCTGCCGACCACGGTGACCGCGACGGTCGCGCCGGCGCGCAAGTGCAGCACGATCGGCTCGGTGTTCTCGGTCAGCCGTGCGGTCACCGGCCCGGCGACACCGCCGGGTGCGCGCGCGAGCAACGTGTACGACCGGCCGACCAGGTGCTCGAACAAGAAGCTGCCATCAGCTTGGGTCGTGACCGAGCGTGGCGGGTTTGCGACCAAGACGACGGTCGCCCCAGCGACGGGGTGGTCTGCCTCGCCGACGACTTGGCCCTCGAGCCGCAACGTACCCACCGGATCATCGTCGGCGAGCACGGGGAGCTGCGAGATCGGGTCGCCGCCCTGCGCGCGGTCGATCGAGCGCGGGATCGCCGGATTGCCCCGCCCCGGATCGGTCTTCGCCGCGTCTTCGCCTCCGCGATGCCGCCACGCGATCACCACACCGACGATGGCTAGCGCACACCCTGCGAGGATCACCGCACGCTTCACAAGCGCATCATCGCAGAATCCCGTGTGAACATATTTTTCAGCTCCCCATTGGAGCAAGTGCGGTCGATCGTTGGGCCGAGGCCCGTTTGCGGGCCCGTGCCGCCGATCACGGCGCGGAGCGTGGTTACCGCTTATTGTGCAGCGTCGGTGTTCTGCGATAGAACACGGCATCCGAATCTTGCTCAGGGGAGCCCATGCTGAATCGTAAGCATCTCTTAGCCGCGCTGTTGCCGGCCTCGATCGTCGCCTGTGGCGGCGGTGGCGGCACCATCATTCCCGCTGGTCCTCACACGCATTACGTGGCTGACCACGTCTACGTGCCGACCAACAACAACGAGGCGCGCGAGGACGGCCTCGACCTCAACGGCGACGGCACCGTCGACAATCAGCTCGGCATGGTGTTGTCGGCGCTGGCGAGCACCGCCGGCTTCGACATCCAAGGCACGATCGACAAGTCGGTCGCAGAGGGCACGATCATCCTGCTCGGTGACGTCCAGACCACGGACTTCACGAACGCGGGCGCGGCTGGCATGCAGGTGCTGCTCGGCGACAGCCCGAACCCTGCAGCGTGCAACACCAACGAGATGTACACGTGCGACATGTCGACCCCGCCGGTGTGCACCGGTTGCGGCCACCACCTGACCGGCTCGGGGAGCTTCCAGATCTCGGCGAACTCGCCGACCGACGCCGAGCTCGCCGGCAAGTTCGTCAACACGACGTTCGACGGCGGCCCCGGCGACATCACGCTGCAGATCGCGTTGACCTCGGGTAACCCGATCACGCTGAACCTGATGGGTGCGCGCATCGAGGCGAACGACGTCTCGGCGACGACGATCGGCGATCCGACCGCCTCGCCGCCGACCGGCGCGGTGCTCGCGGGCGCGATCAGCCAGGACGACATCAACAACACCGTGTTGCCCGCGGTTCAGAGCCAGCTCAACCCGCTCGTCATGCGCGATTGCAACATGCTGACGATGCCGCCGGGCTGCGGCTGCACCGACGGCTCGACCGGCAAGCTCGTCCTCGGCTTCTTCGACGGCGACCTCGGCGCGGGCGACCCGGCGGACTGCATGGTCTCGCTCGACGAGCTCCAGGGCAACACGCTGATCAAGAGCTTGTTGATGCCGGACGTCACGATCAACGGCGTGATGGCGCTGTCGCTCGGCATCAAGGCGACGTTCGTCGGCGGCACGTTCACGGTTCCCGGCGAGACGACTCCTTAATCCGCCCGCGGCTCCTGAGCCAGGCGCGCGCTGCCCACGAGGCCGGCGTCGTCGCCTAGCTCGGCGAGTGCGATGGTCAGCGGCTCGAAAGAGGCCGCTGGCGTCGCTATGGCGAGCGTCGTGACCACGAGCTCGTACAACATCGGGCAGCGGCCGAGTAGGCCGCCGCCGAGTACAAGCCGTTCACTATTGAGTACCGCGAGCGCGTTGCCGAGTGCGATCGCGAGCAACGGGCCGAGCTCGGTCCATAGCTCGAGCGCCCAGCTGTCGCCGGCGGCCGCGGCAGCATCGACGTGGCTCGGCGTGACGCGCTCGATCCCGCCCGCCGCAGCGATGATCGCCGGGCTGGCACCTGCGGCGAGCTCGCGCGCGATTCGCGCGGCGACGTAGCTGCCGCCGACATAGGCTTCGACGCAACCGCGCTGGCCGCATGCGCACGGCGCCGCCGCGTCGTCCCACCGGACCTTGACGTGACCGATCTCGCCCGCGCAGTGACTCGCGCCGGTGACGAGCCGACCGCCGCTGATCACGCCGGCGCCGATGCCGGTGCCGACGTAGACCCCGAGCACATCGCGACAGCCGCGAGCCGCGCCGGCGACGTGCTCGCCCCACACGATCGCGTCGACGTCGTTGCACACGCGCAGCCGAAACCGCGAGCCGAGCCGAGCCGCGAGCCGCTGGCCGAACGCGACGTCGCGCCATCGCAAGTGCGGCGAGCGAGCGACCGTCCCGCACGCATCGCGCAGCATCGCAGCGATCCCCACGCCGACCGCGACCTCGTCGCGACCCGGCGCGAGCTGCTCGCAGACGACCGCGACGCGCTCGATCACGCGGTCCGGATCGCGTGGCTCGCCGACCAGCTCTTTGTGACTGCGCAGCGGGGTCGCGCTATCGCCATCGAACGTCGCCGCTCGCAGGTTCGTGCCGCCGAGATCGACGCCGATGATCACGACGCGCCAGCGACCGCCGCGGCAATCGCCGCATCGACTTTGCCTTTGATGTGCGCCAGGCGCTCGGCGCTGTCCGCTTCGCAGCGCATGACGAGTGCCGGCTGCGTGTTCGATGCGCGCACGAGCCCCCAGCCGCCGTCGAACCGCGCTCGCACGCCGTCGATGTCGGTGACGTCGCGCACCTCGGGATCCGCGCGCAGCGTCGCGGTCACCGCTGCGACGACCGCAAACTTCTTTTCGTCGGGGCAATCGACGCGAAGCTCCGGCGTGTTGATCGCGACCGGCAGCTCGGCGGCGAGCTCCGCGAGCGTCGGCCCGCGCGACACGATCTCGAGCAACCGCGCGCCGGCGTAGATCGCATCGTCGAAGCCGAGCCAACGGTGCGCGAAGAAGATGTGACCGCTCATCTCGCCGGCGAGCTGTGCGCCGATCTCTTTCATTCGCGCCTTGATCAGCGAATGGCCGACCTTCCACATCTCGACCGTGCCGCCGGCCTTCTCGAGCTCGTCATACATCACCTGGCTGCACTTGACCTCGCCGACAAACCTCGCGTGCGGCACCTCGGCGAGGACTGCCTTGCCGAACAAGATCATCAGTTGGTCGCCCCACAGGATCCGCCCGGTACCGTCGACCGCGCCGATCCGATCGGCGTCGCCGTCGAGCGCGATCCCGAGCTCGGCACCTTCGTTCGCGATCATCGCGATCAAGTCCGCCAGGTTCTCGGGTTGGGTCGGATCGGGGTGATGGTTCGGGAACCGACCATCGAGATCGCAGTACAGCGGTACGACGTCGAAGCCGAGCCGACGATACAGGGCGACCGCGGTCGGTCCGCCCGCGCCGTTGCCGGCGTCGACGACGATCTTGCAGCGCCGCGGCCCGAGCTCGAGCTGCGAGATCGCGAACGCCTGATACGCGCCGATGATGTCGCGCGAGTGCATCGGGAATGTCGGATGGGGCGACGGCTCGGCGAGGAGCTCCGCGACCCGATCGCGCAGCCGAGCGATCGCGGCGCCGTGCAGCGTGTCGAGGCCGGCGAGGATCTTGAAGCCGTTGTCCTCGGGCGGATTGTGACTGCCGGTGATGATCACCGCGGCGGTCGACTTCAAGTGATGCGCCGCGAAGTACAGCACCGGAGTCGGCACGATGCCGACATCGACGACCTCGGCGTGGACGCGGATACCTTCGGTCAGCGCGGAAAACAACCGCGGCGAGGTCAGCCGGCAATCGCGCCCGACGACGACCATCCCCGGCTCGCGCCCTGCCCTCGCGAGCTCGCCGATCGCGTTGCCGAGCGCGGTCACCGTGGCATCGTCGAGATCGCGTTCGGCGACGCCGCGGATGTCGTACTCGCGAAACGTGCGCGGATTCACGCCTCAGAGATAGCGCGCGAGGCCGCGAGCCGAAAGCGCCTCGATGACTTTGCGGACGTCCTGGGCCTGATCTTTGTGGATCACGAGGATCGCGTCGCCGGTCTTGATCACG
>CAZDGY010000424.1:0-5872 GCA_964504685.1 uncultured Kofleriaceae bacterium
CCGGCGCACTGGCCCACGGAGCGATCGCGATCGGCCTGATCGCGTTCGCGCTGCCAGATCCGGGCGTGTTTGCGACCGCGCGCCCACTCGGCGCGAGCACGTACGTGATCGCAGCGCTCTACGTCCAGGCCGCATACGCGATCGCTTACGTCACCGGTCAGATCCAGCGTCGGGTCTCGCTGCGATCGATCGGCCAGTTGCAACGCGCGACTCGGATCGCATCGCAACGCGCCGCCCTGCTCGACGAGCTGCGCGCCGACCTCGAGCGGGCGCAACATGCCGGCGCCGGCCGCTACACCGGCCACGTCCTCGGCGGCTACAAGCTCGGAATCATCATCGGTCGCGGCGCACACGGCGAGGTCTACGACGCGATCCACGTCGACACCGACGCGCCCGCAGCGGTCAAGCTGCTGCACCGCGAGCACCTCGCCGATCCGACGACCGTCGCGCGCTTTGTCCGTGAGGTGCGCGCGACCGCCGCCGCTAGCTCGCCGCACATCGTTCGCGTACTCGCAACGAGCGAGCCCGACGCGGCGCTGCCGTTCTTCGCGATGGAAAAGCTCGAAGGCATCACGCTCGCCGAAAAGCTGCGACGCAGCCCGGTGCTCGCCGGCGACGACGTGCTCTCGCTCGTCACTCAAGTCGGCGCAGCGATCGATGACGCCACCGCGACCGGGGTCGTCCACCGCGATCTCAAGCCGCAGAACCTCCTGCTCGCGGGCACGAGCTGGAAGGTGCTCGACTTCGGTGTCGCCGCGCTCGGCGAGCAGACCGGCACGTTGACTCGCGGCGGCATCGTCGGCACGCCGCACTACATGGCGCCCGAGCAAGCGCGCGGCGCCACCGTCGACCACCGCGCCGACCTCTACGCGCTCGGCGCGATCGCGTATCGCGCACTCACCGGTCGCAACCCATTCGCCGGCACCGACACGCCGACCATTCTCTACGCCGTAGTCCACACGATGCCGGTCGCGCCATCGACGCTCGCCGCCCTCCCCGCGGATGTCGATCGCTGGGTCGCGCTCGCGCTCGCGAAGAATCCCGCAGAACGGTGGAGCTCGGGCGCCGAGCTCGCGAACCATCTGCGCACCGCGCTCGCAGGCAAGCTCGATCCCGCGTCGATCGCGGCGGCCGACCGCGTGCTGGCGGCCGCGCCATGGCGGAGCGCACTCTAGTGGCGACCGGCGTCACGAACGAGCGCAGCGTCATCACGCCGCAGCGATCGATCGCGTTGACGACCGCCGCGGATGCATTGCGCGACGAGGAAGTCGATCGCACGCGCGGCTTCATCCGGCTCGGCTGGGCGATCGCGGCGTGCTCGATCATCGCAACGTTCGCACTACCCGGCGATCCGCACCTCGCCCGCGCGCTCGCGCTCGCGATCACCGCAACCGCGGTCGCTTCCGTCGGCGTCTACCTCCGGTTGCGCGATGCTAGCTCGCTCAGCTCACCGCTGATGAGCGCGCTCGCACTCGCGTGCTGCGGCTGTGGCTTTCTCGCGCTGCTGTACACGGGCTTATTCGCGGGCGCGCCGCTGATGATCGCGCTCGGCGTATATTTCTTCTGCCGCACCGAGAACCGAGTGGCGGCGATCGCGATCTACGTCACCGTGATCGCGAGCTATGCCGGGTTTGCCGCGCTCGTCGTCACGGGCGCCGTGCGCGATCCCGGCTTCGCGCCGCTCAAGCCGACGGTCAGCGTGCAAGCGATCATCGCCGGACACTTGTGCGCGCAGGTCGGCTACGCGATGGCGTTCTGGCTCGCGCGCTCGACTCGGGCCGCATCGTTGCGCTCGATCGAGCAACTGCAGCAGGCGACCCGGCTCGCCGCGATGCGCCTCGCCCAGCTCGACGAGGCACGCGACGATCTCGACCGCGTGCTCAAGATCGGTGGCCCCGGCCAGTTCACCGGCGCGGTCGTCGGCAGCTGGGAGCTCGGCTACGTGCTCGGTCGCGGCGGCATGGGCGAGGTCTACGAAGCGACGCACGTCGAAACGTCCGCGCCTGCAGCGGTCAAGCTGTTGCGCCGCGAGCTGATGGTCGATCGCATGCACGTCGATCGGTTCTTGCGCGAGGTGCGCGCAGCGAGCGCACTCGACTCGCCGAGCGTCGTGCGCGTGCTCGAGGCATCGCGGCCCGATGATCTCGTCGCGTTTCTCGCGATGGAGCGACTGCACGGCGACACGCTCGCCGGCTTGTTGCGCGGCGCCGGCACGCTCGGTCCAGAGATGATCGTCAGCTTGGTCGAGCAACTCTCGTCGGTACTCGAGCTCGCCCGGGTCGCCGACATGGTGCATCGCGACGTCAAGCCGCCGAACATCTTCTATACGCAAGACGGCACGTGGAAGCTGCTCGACTTTGGCGTCGCCGCGCTCGGCGACACGACCGGCACGTTGACCCACGGCGGCGTGATCGGTACGCCCGGCTACATGGCCCCGGAGCAAGCCAAGGGCGAGACCGTCGATTACCGCGCGGACCTCTACGCGCTCGGCGCGGTCGTCTATCGCTGCTTTACCGGTCGCCAGCCGTTCTCGGGCAGCGATCCGGCCGCGATGTTGTACGCGATGGTCCACGACATGCCGCCGCAACCGAGCGCGTTCGCGCCGGTCAGTCGCGACGTCGAGCGCTGGCTCGCGATCGCGCTCGCCAAGAAGCGCACCGATCGATTCCAGACCGCCGCCGCGTCTGCGGCCGCGTTGCCGCTCGCGATCGCGAACCAGCTGCCCGCCGCGGAACGGGCTGCGGCCGACGCGTTGCTCCGCGCGGCGCCGTGGCATGCTCCGCGCAAATGAAGACGGTCGACTAACGGAGGGACGGTGTTCACGATGTCAACCGCGTCATAACGATTCCGCTGTGTTGCATCGCGGTCGGTTGACAGAGTGAACACCGTCCCCGTTGAGGCATGACGCCTCGAAATATTTCAAGACCTGTCGATTCACGGCGGGCGGCCGAACGACTAAGGCACGCCATGACGATCAGTTCTGTTACCAACACGACTCCTACTCAATCGATCGCTCCGATCGGCCCGCCGCCGCAACCGGCGCCCGCCGACAGCGCGATCACGGCCGGCGCGGACAGCACGCAGCTGTCAGGCCCCGCGCAGTTCTTCAACAAGCTGCAGAGCCTCGAGCAGAGCGACCCGAGCGCAGCGAAGCAAGTGCTGAGCGATATCGCGAGCAAGCTGTCCGATCAGGCGACCAAGGTCGGCGGCGACCGGGGCAAGCAGCTATCGACGCTCGCCGACAAGTTCACGCACGCGGCGCAGACCGGCGATCTCAGCGGGCTGCAACCGTCGGCCGCCGCGCAAGGCGCACAGAGCGGTGGCCATCACGGCGGGCATCATCACGGGCACCATCACGCGACCCAGAGCTACAGCCAGGCGCAGAGCGCGGATGGCTCGGACTCGACTGACCCGGCGCAGATGATGATGGACACGCTCGACGCTGCGACCTAACCTCGCGGCGTGGGCCGGCTCGACGATATCCTCACGCGAAACCGCGGCGAGAAAGGTCCACGCGAGCGCACGATCGTCTCGATCGCGCTCGGCTTCGGCCTGCTGCTGATCATCGCGCTCGTGCTGTTCACTGATCTCGGCTTGCCCGACAGCATGCGCCACGCGACCGACGAGTCAGGATCCGGATCCGCGGCGCCTGCGAACCATCGCGCCGACGGCGTCAGGCTCGCCGCGCCGCCGACCCATCGACCGGCGATCGATCAGACCGCACCGCAGTTGGGCAGTGCAGCGGGCCGGGCGCAGATCCAGGCCAGCGATGCCGGCGTCAGCGATCCAGCATCGCGAGCGCCTTGAACACCGCTTCGCGCGTGCGTGCGAACCCGCCGGTGCGCGCTCCCTCGAGCCGCTTGCGCCCGGTCGAGCCGGCGCGCTTGGCGCCGAGCATGCCGATGCCGATCGCCGCGTTGACCTGAACGTTCTCCGCCGGGCTGTCGAACGCATCGGTCAGGATCTCGAGCGGCTCGGGCAGCGCGTTGATCAGCTCGAGGATCCGCCGGCCGTGCGCTTCGTCGTCGGTCTCCAAGCCTTTGACGAGCGCGACTTGGACCTTCGACTTGCGCGGACCGAGCACCTTGGCCACCGCGGCTGCGACCTCGGCATCGCCGCGCAGCGCCCCGACGAGATAGTCTCCGACCTCGCGTACAACGTCGTCGCCGAGCTTGTCGAGCGCACCCGCGGCGCAGATCCGCACCCGCGAATCATCGTCGCGCATCAGCACGCCGAGCGCGAGCGCCGAGCCGCGAGCGGCCGGGCCGAGCGCACCGAGCGCGACCGCCGCGTTGCCACGGACGACCGCGCGGCCATCTTGCAGATACGGCGCGAGCGCCTCGACCGACAGCTTCGCCGGATCGGTGAACGCCTCGGGGCCGAGCGGCTTGGTCTCGAACCCGTCGATCGCGATCTCGGCCGGGCCGGTGCGGCGCGGACCGTCGAGCAGCTCGAGCGCTTCACGCACCGCTTGACGCGTGCGTGCATCGCCGCCAGTGCGCGCGCCTTCGAGCGCGCGACGACCGCGGCCAACTCGATCGTTACCGAGCAGCGCGAGCCCGAGCGCGGCGTTGACCTGGACGTTGACCGCCGGGCTCTCGAACGCATCGCACAAGATGTCGAGCGCGTCGGGGAGCGCGCCGATCACGAGCGCGATCCGCCGCCCGCCGGCGGGCTTGTCGGTCTCCATCCCGCGGACGAGCGCGCCGACCATCCGGCCTTTGCGCGCGCGCAAGACGCCGGCCGCGGCATCGGCGACGCCCGCGTCGCTATCGCCGAGCGCGCCGACCAGATCATCGGCGGTCTCGATCACCGCGGCATCGCCGAGCTTGTCGAGCGCTTGCGCCGCGGACAGCCGAACTCGCGCGGCGTCATCGCGTAGTCGCACGCCGAGCGCGCGCGCCGCCGAGACCGCGGCAGGCCCCAGCGCGCCGAGCGCGATCGCCGCGTTGCCGCGAACGTGATCGCGACCGTCTTGCAGGAACGTCACGAGCGCGGCCGCACCGACCTTTTCGAGCGCGGCTTTGTGCTTGTCGAGCTCGGCCGCGGTCATCGCGCCATCTTCAAACCCAGCGATCGCTACGACCGGCGCGGCCTCCGCTTTCGGCGCGAGCCGCTCGAGCGCTTTGCGGACTGCCTCGCGCGTGCGTGCATCACCGCCGGTGCGCGCGCCTTGCAGCGCGGCGAGCCCGGCGCCGACCTTGCCGCCGAGTAGGCCGAGCCCGACCGCGGCGTTGACTTGCACGTTGACCGCCGGGCTGCCGAACGCTTCGACCAGCACCGCCGACGCGCGCGGCAACTTCGCGATCAACTCGGCGACCCGCCGACCGTGAGCCGCCTCGCCCGCTTCGAGCCCTTTGACCAGCGCCGGCAGCGCCGCATCGCCGAAGCTCGCGAGCACGTCTTGCGCTGCTTCGGCGACATCGTCCTCGGCATCGCAGAGCGCACCGACCAAGTCGCCGGCGGCAGCGAGCCCTTCCGGCCCGAGCTTGCCGATCGCGACCGCGGCTTCACGCCGGACCGCGGGCGTGCTGTCGCGCATGAGCAGGCCGATCGCCGGCGCCGCGCGCCCGGCCTTGGCACCTTTGACCGCGAGCCCGCGCGCCGCGTTGATCCGCACGTGATTGCGACCGTCGGTCAGCGCGTAGATCATCTCGTCGACATCGATCGCCGCCTCTTGCTCGGCGAGCTCGCTGGTCGATAGCTTGCGCGCTTCGAAGTCCGGAAGCTTCGGCAGGTGATCGACCGCGACCTGCTTCTCGCGCGCGATCACCGCGAGCGACGCCTGCTTCGCCGCGCCGCGCACGTCCGGCACCGAATCGTTCGCTTCGATCTCGTCGAGCACCGCGAGCGCAGCGGCGGCGTCGGCTTT
>CAZDGY010000425.1:0-5869 GCA_964504685.1 uncultured Kofleriaceae bacterium
CAGAGGTGCGCGAGGATTAGCTAGATATCGATTTAGATCGGCGCGTACGACGTCTGAAAAAACGTTTGATCTATCGGATCTATGAACAACCACACGTATAAGGTGTCGACGTAGAGCGAGAACGTCACCGGCCCGTTCTTCAACAGCGAAGCCGGCTGCGGGTTGTTGCCGTTCATCCACGCGAAGTCGAACTCGCCGAAGGTCGGCTCCTTCTCGTCGAGCGGCTGCTCGTGAGCCGGCGCGGTCGGCGGCGCGGGTGGGACGCGCGCTTCGAGATCGGAGAGTCGCTGCTCGATCGTCGGCGGCGACGCCGCGGAGCCCGGCCCGTCGTCGGCGACGGCCGCAGCCGGTCGCGCAACGAATCCGGCGACCAGCGCGACGAGCGCGAAACGGAGCATGGCGAGTGGCCATCTCTACGCGTCGGGTTCGTGCCGCGCAACCTCGCGAGCCGCGCATGCAGTGACGTGCGTTCACTGCGGTTTGCGCGCTGCGCTCGCGTCGTGATACCAATGCGCTCCGAGTAGGCGCGTCGCGTAACGAATGACCGAGCCAGCCGCTTCGCTCCCGAGCTCCTCCGACGCGCACTCTGCTGCCGAACCGCGTCGTCGAATGAACCAGCCCGCGATTCCCCGGCCCTGCCGTGGCGGGACAAGCACCCAAAGCTCGAGGCGAAGGTAGTGCGCCGTTGGGCACAGCGCCTCTTCGGCCGTGCGCGCGACCTCCGCGACCCGCACGTATTCCATCAGATGAGCTTGGTGGCGTTCTTGGCCTGGGTCGGGCTCGGCGCTGACGGGCTGAGCTCGTCGTCGTACGGTCCGGCCGAGGCGTTCAAGGCGCTCGGCCATTGGGTCGCTGGCGCGCCAGGCGCGTGCGAGAAGGAAGCGACCGCCGAGCTCGCGAAGCACTGCACGTTCGTCCCGGATCACGCGTACCTCGCGGTGTTCTTGGCCGCGGCGACCGCGATCACGGTGTTTGTGATCTCGTGGAGCTACCGGCGGATCATCGAAGAATTCCCGCACGGCGGTGGCGGCTACATCGTCGCGAGCAAGCACCTCGGCCCGTACGTCGGCGCGGTGTCGGGATGTGCGCTGCTCGTCGACTACGTGCTCACGATCGCGGTGTCGCTCACCGCCGGCGTCGACGCGGTGCTGTCGCTCGACTTCGTGCCCGACAGTTGGAAGGCCTACAAGCTCGCGATCGTGCTCGCCGTGCTCGCGATGCTGACGCTGATGAACCTGCGGGGTGTGAAGGAGTCGGTCAAGATCCTCACCCCGATCTTCCTATTGTTCCTCGTGACTCACGCGATCCTGATCGTCGGCGCGATCGGCGCGAATATCGGGCGCGCAGGGACGGTCGCGACGATGGTGTCGTCCGGAGCGAGCAAACACATCAGCAGCGCCGGCATCTTGGGGGTCGCCCTCGTCTTCATGCGGAGCTTCTCGCTCGGTGGCGGAACGTTCACCGGCATCGAAGCGGTGTCGAACGGGATCGGCATCATGCGCGAGCCGCGCGTGCGGACCGCGAAGCGCACGATGTTGCTGATGGCGACCTCGCTCGCGATCTGCGCGAGCGGCATCCTGCTCGCATACTTGCTCGTCCCAGGCGTGCTGCCAACGCCGAACGACTCGACGACGATGAACGCGGCGCTCGCGCAGAACTTCGTCGGCAACTGGTCGGGCGGGCCGATCTTCGTGCTGATCACCTTGGTCTCCGAGGGTGCTCTGCTGTTCGTCGCCGCCCAGGCCGGCTTTGTCGACGGACCGCGCGTGATGGCGAACATGGCGCTCGACCAATGGATGCCGCATCGGATGGCGGCGCTGTCCGAGCAGCTGACGATGAACAACGGCGTGTACCTGATGGCCGGCGCGGCCGCGCTCGTCCTGATCTACACCGGAGGCTCGGTCGACGCGCTCGTCGTCATGTACAGCATCAACGTGTTCATCACGTTCACGCTGTCGAACGTCGCGATGATCCGCCACGCGGTCCACACCAAGGAGGGCAAGTGGCAGCGCGCGATCTTCGTCCACTCTCTCGCCGCGAGCGTGTGCGCGATGATCCTTACGGTCACCCTCGTCGAGAAGTTCACCGAGGGCGGCTGGCTGACCTCGGTGATCACGACGGCGCTCGTCGTGGTGTGTATCCAGATCCGGCGGCACTATCGCAAGGTCGGCGCGACGGTAGCCGCGCTGTCGAACGAGCTCGCGCTCGATACGCCGCCGCCAGCCGAGCTCCGGTGCAACCTCGAGCTCGATCCGAGCAAGCCGACCGCGGTCGTCCTCGCCGGCGGGTTCGGAGGCCTCGGGCTCCACACGTTGCTCCAGATCCCGCGGCTGTTTCCGGGCCAGTTCTCACAGGTCGTGTTCGTCGCGGCAGGCGTGATCGACGCCGGCGTGTTCAAGGGCAAAGACGAGATGGACGCGCTCGGTAAGAAGCTCGAGACCGATCTCGACAAGTACGTCGAGTTCGCGCGCGGACACATGGGCTGGGCCGCGGATCGCGACTTCGCGATCGGCACGGAGGCGGTGACCGAGCTCGACCGGCTATGCCGCGAGGTGGCACTGCGGTTTCCGCGCGCGGTGTTCTTCGCCGGCAAGCTGATCTTCCAAGAGGAGAGCTGGTACCAGCGCTTGCTCCACAACGAGACCGCCGCGGCGGTCGAGCGCCGCCTACAGTTCGCGGGCTTGCCGATGATCGTGATGCCGGTGAGGATGTTCCACGCCGCGCGCTCGCCTTGACGCTGTGCCCTACGGCTTGGGCGCGAAGTCGATCATCGCGGCGTCACCGTGCGCATCGGTGTCGCCACGGCCGAGCTCGCCATGTGCGTTCTCGCCCCAACACACGACGCCGCCCGCGCTGCCTACGTCGTCAGGATTGCCTTGACCGATGATCGTCGGCGCGATCGCGCAGGCGTGCGTATCGCCGACCGCGACCGCTTCGGCGGCAGAGACGCCGCGGTGGCGCATCGGCTTGTGATCGTCGCCCCAGCACCACAGCGCCGAGCCGGCGAGCGCGCAGTTGCCGTGCACGCTATCGACGCCGCGCAGGTCGCGCCATGGCTTGTCGACGTGGCCGCAGCCGTCGCCGCATTGCAGCGCGCCACCATCGGTCACGACGCACCAACCGATCTCGAGCGCGAGCAACTTCGCGCGCGGCAACCCAGGCGACCACGTCGCAGGTGGCGGCGGTGGTGGCGGTGCTTTCTTACCCTTCGCGGGCTTCGCGGGCTTGGTCGGCTTCTTGATCGGCGCTGCCGGCGGCGCAGCACATGGCTGCGGGCCGACGCAGCCGAGCGAACCGTCGGCGAGCCGCCCGCAGGTCGCGCCTGTGCGCACGCCGACCTCGATCGCGCCGGTGATCGCGGTGGCTTTGACCACGCCGTCGTCGCCCCAGGCCGACACCGTGCCATCGTCGTGCAACGCCGCGCGATCGAGCAGCGCGCTCACGTGATCGAGGCCGACGACCGGCGTCGGCAAGCGATGCAAGCCATGGCCCGGCCGCCCCGACGCGTCGACGTCGCCCCAGCACACGACCGCGCCTTTGTCGCTGCGCGCGCACGCGCGGTCGCCGATCACCCAGATCCGGTCGATGCCGGTCACGCCGAGCACACCGGTGGGCACGAGCACGTCGCCGGCGCCGCGCCAACCGATTCGCCCCCAACACGCGACCGATTTGTCGTCGACGATCGCGCACGCGGCGTCTCCCCCCATCGCGAGTTGGGTCACGCCGCGCAGCTTCGGCGTCACCGGCGTGCTGCGATCCGCGGTCGTGCCATCGCCGAGCTGACCGTGATCGTTGCGGCCCCAACATCGCACCGTCCGATCCGCCATCACCGCGCACGTCGCGTTGCCCGCGCTCGCGAGTGCTTTCGCTTCGCGGACGGTTGCGGTGCCGGCATCGCGCACGCCTGCATCGATCACAGCGGCGTCGTGTCGGGTCGCCGCGTCGTGCGGCACGAGCGGCGGCTTCGCGGGCTCGTCTTGATTGCAGCTCGCGATCGCAAGGAACGCGACCACCGCGCGGTTCATCGCCCGCCCTCGGCCATGCGCAGGTCGATGCGCGCGAGCAGCTTGCGCACGCGCTCGGCGATCTCGTCGAGCTCGGACAGACCGGACGCGGCACCGAGCTTCTGCGCGAAGTTCATCACGCGGATCAAGTAGCCGAACAGGTTGCCCTCTTCGTGCTCGAGCCCGTGCTTGTCGACGAACTCCAAGAACCCTGCCCCGCTGTCCTCGAGCTGCGCCCATACCGTCTTCGGCTTCTTGCCGCCATGCAGCTCGGGGTGCGGCACTTTGCTCGAGAACTCTTGATGGATCACTTCAATCTTCGTCAGCGGCCGCGGGTGCGCCTTGTCCCACTCGGCCTCGATGTCGTCCCACGTGACGTGCGGGTTTTCCATCCGCGCCTCGCGCAGTCGCGTGCGCATCCACTCGCGTTTTTCGTCTTCGCCTTTGCGGCTGAGCAAGCGCTGGATGATGTCGTGATCGATCAGATACTCGACCAGCTCGCGCAGCTCGATGTACTCGAGCTGATGATTGAACAGCACGTAGAAGATCAGCAGGCCATCCATGCCTTGCAGCTCGCGGATCATCTGGCCGGAGATCTGCTTGCCGTGCTCGTCGAGCACGCCGATCGCGCGCATGTTCGAGACGAGTTGTTCGAGCGTCTTCGTCAGCTCCTTGCGGTCGCGCTCGCCGAGGAGGAGGTTCTCGATCACGGTCACGATATCGAGGCGCATCGACGGCGGCAGCGACGCTTCGGTCGCCGCGATCCGTTTGTCGAGCTCGGACAGCGGCACTTCGGTGAGGTCGGGCAACCCGATCGCGAGCACCTGCTCGGCGGTGATCTTCGTCTTACTGCGCAGCTCGGCGGGCTCGCCGCGGACGAGCTCGGCGTGCGTCTCGGGTGACCACGTCACGTCGCCCTTGCGTTGCGCGTCGCTGCGCGCGCGGTTGTAGACGCTCTTCGTAACTTTCGAAACGTCGTAGCCCGGTCGCTTGGCCGCGTCCTTGAGCTCTTTGCGCAACTCGACCACCACGTCTTCTGGCGCGAGCGTCACCGCGAGGCCTTTGTCGTCGAACTGCGGCCGGCCGGCGCGGCCCGCCATCTGGTGGTACTCCGCGGCGGTGATCATCCGCGCCTGCTGCTTGATGAACTTGCGCAGCGACGGAAACACGACGGTGCGCGCCGGCAAGTTGATCCCCGCGGCGATCGTCTCGGTCGACACGACGAACTTGATCAAGCGCTCGAGCGCGAGCTGTTCGACCAGCTGCTTGTAGCGCGGCAGGATGCCGGCGTGATGGATGCCGATGCCGTGGCCGAGCAGCGGCCGCAGCTCCTTCGCCGCTCCGCTCGGCAGCAACGCCTCGTCGCACAGCGCCTCGATCCGCGCCTTCTCCTCGTCGGTCGTAAACCGCCGGCACGACTTCAACAGCCGCGCGACCTCGAAGCACTGCTCGCGGCCGAACACGAACACGATCGCTGGAACGTCACCGCCGTGGGCGAGCTCGCGCACCGTGTCGATCAACATCTCCTCGCGATAGTCGTGGACGAGTGGGACCTTGCGCTCGCGCGAATCGACGAGCTCCATGTCGACGCGGCGGGTGAGCGTCGCCCACTGGCAGAATTTCTCGGGGTGACCGACCGTCGCCGACAGGATCACGAGCTGCGTGCGCGGATCGAGCCCGATGATCGACTGCTCCCACACATAGCCGCGCTCGGGGTCGTTGAAGTAGTGGCCTTCGTCCATCACGACGATGTCGGCCGGCGAAACGTTCTTCTCCGCGACGATGCGATTCCACAGGATCTCGGCGACCTCGACTTGGATCGGCGCCTCGCGATTGACCTTGTAGTCGCCGGTCGCGAACCCGAC
>CAZDGY010000426.1:0-5860 GCA_964504685.1 uncultured Kofleriaceae bacterium
CGGCGCGCCTGATCGAGTGCTCGCGTCGCGTCTTTCATGAGCCGCGCGAAGCTCAACGGCTGATCTGCGCGCGCACCGGCGACCGCGCCAACGACCTTCGGAGGGAACGAGCGGCCAGCCGCGACCACCGGCTCGCCCGCCGCGACGGTTGCGAGGATCCGCTGAGCGACTTCCGCGGCGCCCGAGAGGTCGGTGTAGGGCAACAGCACGAGGTAGCGCTCGTGATCGAGCTCGGTCGCGAGATCGATGTCGCGAATCGAGTGGACGATCGCGTTGCCCGCGCGGGCTCGCAAGATGCCGCGAATGCCCGCAGGAGGCGGCGGCGGTTGGATCTCTACCGCGAACAACGCGACCGACAGCGCGTAGCCGTAGCGCTTCGCGCGCTTGATCTCGCGCTCGAGCTCGCGTTGGAACAGCTCGAACGACGCCAAGCCGCGCGGATCGCCATGTGCGATCTGCTCGAGCCGTGCGCGCAACACCGCTTCGCTGCCGCGGGCACTGAGCGCGGCGCGGCGCTCGACGTGCAATCGGCCGGCGGCGAGCAACATCGGAGCGAGCGAGCCTACGCCGTGCGGTCGGCGCGTGACCAGATCGGCACCCGCCGCGATCGCTTGGCGAATCGCAGCGGACATCTCCGACGACAACGCCGCGATCGCGACCGGCCGGCGCGGCTCGAGTGCGAGCGCAGCGTCGATCACCGCTTCGCCGCCCGGCAAGCCGACCACGACCGCGTCGATGCCGCCGCGATGGACGAGCTCGACGATACGCGCCCGGCCGGAATCGCCATAGCCCCCGCCGGCGACGATGTGGCCCGCGGCGATCACCGCATCTTGCGCAGTCTCGAGATACGCCTCGTCTTCGAACACCGCGACGCGCAGCTGCGGCACATCGGGCAGCTCGGTGGTTTCGACGACCGCGTCGTCGGTGATCTCGTGTTGCGCCGCTGCGACGGCGGCCGGCGAGCCTGGTGCCGGCGGCGGAATGGTGCGCGGCGGCAGCGGCGGCGGCGTCGATAGCGGTCGCGGCCTCGGCTCGGCGATCGCGGCTCCCGACGGACGCGACGGCGGCGGCAGCTCGGCCCGGCGCGCAGGCGGTGCGGGCGGCTTCAATCGCGGTCTCGGCGTCTTGCCGGAGCTCGTCGGATCACCGCGCGTGCCCGGGCGCTTCGGCTTGCCGGTCGTCACGACTCATCTCCGAGCTTCGGTACGTCGACCGTGACCGTGAGCTCACCGCGCGCGAGCCGGACGCGCAACCGATCGCCGGCGCTGACCTCGTCGGCCGCGCGCACGACCGCGTCGCCGCGATGGACGACCGCATAGCCGCGATCGAGCACCGCGAGTGGCGACATCGCGGCGAGCTGAGCGCCGAGCTGGCCGAGCTCCGAGCGCCTCGCCTTCAACAACTTGTGGATCGCGGTGTCGCGGCGCACCACGAGCGCGTCGTAGTCGCGGCGACCGCGGGCGAGCTGCGCGCGCGGGTGCAAGCCGGCGAGCCGATGCTGCAGCGCCTGTAGCTGCATGCGGGTCGCGGCGAGTGCGCGTTCACCGCGCGCGTGCAGCGTCATCGTGCAGCGATCGAGATCTTGGTGCGCGCGAGCGACCACATGGCGGATCTCGCGGTCGAGCCGGCGGCGCTCCTTGACCAGCATCTCGCCGAGCGCGATGCCGTCGGGCACGCACAGCTCGGCTGCGGCGGTCGGCGTCGACGCGCGTGCATCGGCGGCGAGATCGGCGAGCGAGAGATCGACTTCGTGCCCGACCGCGCTGATTACCGGAACCGGACAGCGCGAGATCGTGCGCACGACACGCTCGTGGTTGAACGCCGACAGATCGTTCGCTGCGCCACCGCCTCGGCCTACGATCACGACATCGACGCCGGCGCGCACCACCATCGCGAGCCCGTTGACGATCTGCGCCGGTGCGGTCGGGCCCTGGACCGCGCAATCGGCGATCAGGATCGGGGTCGGGAACCGGCGCTGGACGGTGCGAATGATGTCGTGCACCGCGGCGCCGTTCTTCGACGTCACGACGCCGATCCACCGCGGAAACCGCGGCAGCTTGCGCTTCTTTTCGAGTGCGAACATGCCCTCGGCCGCAAGCTTCTGCTTCAACGCTTCGAGCGCTGCGGCTTCGGCACCGGCGCCGGCAGGCTCGGCGAAATCTGCGTACAGCTGCATCTTGCCGTCGCGCTCGTAGACGCCGAGCCGGCCGCGGACGCGCAGCCGTTGCCCTGCTTCGATCTTGAACCGCATGCGGGTGGCGTCGCGCCCCCACATCACCGCCGGTAGCACGGCGCCGCGGTCCTGCAGGGAAAAATACACGTGTCCGGACGCGGGTCGCGACACCTGTGCGACCTCGCCTTCGAGCCACAATAGGCCAAGTGCGTCGACCGTGCGGCCGGCCCAGCGCACGATGTCGCCTACCGCGAGCGGGCGCTCGCGGCTCGATATCGGCAGATTGGGCGTTGCCACAGCCAACCGTAACGACATGGCCAGTTAGCCGCAACCGACCCGGGTGGCGTGGTGTCGATATCGACGGTAGGATGCAAATCGCTTCCGTTATGGCTGACTTGGACCAGAAGGAGCCCCGTGACCCGGGCGCGCCGATCGCGAAGAACGCGATCGATCCCGATCTGATCAAGCTCGCGCGGGCGCGGCCCAAGATCGGCGTCATCACCTCGGCCGGGCTCGTATTCCTGTGCGCGGTGTTTCTGTGGCGACTCGCTCCGGATCGCCGGTTCGGGGGCGCGAGCGCGGAACCGAAGCAGGTCACGGTGTCCGACGTGCTCGCCGGCGCGGTCGCGACCGATCAGTACGTGACGCTCGATGCCGAGCCGCTGCTCGCACACGCGGTTCGGGTCGCATCGGCGAAAGGCAGCATGGGCTTGCGGGTCGCTCCGGCGCGCGGCACCGGCGATCGCCTGTGGCTCGTGATGTCCGGCGACGGCTGGGGCGAGGCGCAGATCAAGGGTTACACCGGCCGGCTGCGCAAGCTGTCGTCAGTGCCGATCTCGGACGCGCTCACCGAATATGCCGCGGCCCATCCACGCCCGGTGTTTGCGACCGCGCGCGCGGTGCGCTCGGCGCTCGGCGGCGGGACGATCGCGACGGTCACCGGCGACCAAATCGCGGTGGCCGACGCCGACCAAGTCGCGTTCGATGTCGTCGATCCCGACGCCGCGACCGTGATCGCGACGTTCGACGACAACTACGTCGACGCCCACGCTTGGCTGACCGCACTCGCCGCGGTCGGCGTCACCCCGAAGGGCGACCCCGCCTCCGACAAGATGCAGATCGTGCTCTCTGTCGAAGCGCCGGATGCGGTCGCGACGATCACGTCGAAGCTCGAAGCCGCGAAGCTGTGGGGCGCGCGCGTCGAGCCGGTCACCCGCCATCACGAGACAACGTGGGGTGCGTTGCGCGCATCGCCGCCCACGGGCTTCACGGTCGACGGCAAGACGCTGCCCGATGCCGAGCTCGATGTCGTCGGCGTCTACGTCGCGCGCGACATTCCGAGCGATGCGTACGCGGTGATGACCGACGAGCGTCCGGCGCAATACTGGTACGTCTTGCCGATCACGATCGCGCTCGCGCTGATCGGGCTCGTGTTCGCTTGGGTCCTCGTCCGCGCGGTCAAACGCGACCTGCTTCCGACCCGCGCGTAGACGTCGAGCTATACTCGACGCGTGGCCGAGGATCCGCCCTCTCCGACGGATGCGACCCTCGCCGCGCCGGCCAAGAGCCAACCCACGGTCGCGACGCTGGCGCCGAGCTCACCGCTCGCGCTGACGCCGACCGAGGCCGCGCCTAGCGACGGCCTGCCTGTGACGATTCGCCCGTTCGGTGGCCCAGCGCCGATGCCGGCCGATTGGCGCTACACGCTCGGCAGCGAGATCGCGCGCGGCGGCATGGGCCGGGTCGTCGAAGCGACCGATGCCGTGCTCGGCCGCACCGTCGCGCTCAAAGAGGCGCTGTCGAACGACGCCGATGCGATCCGCCGCTTTCATCGCGAGACGAGGATCACCGCGCGCCTCGAGCACCCATCGATCGTGCCGGTCCACGACGCCGGCACCTCGCCCGCAGGCTCGCCGTTCTACGTGATGCGCAAGATCTCGGGCCGGCCGCTCGAGCAACTCGTCGCCGGCGCCGAGACGATCGAAGACCGGCTCGCGCTGTTGCCACATGTCGTCGCGGCGGCAAATGCGATCGCGCATGCGCATGGCCGCGGCATCGTTCACCGCGACATCAAGCCGGCGAACATTCTGGTCGGCGGGCACGGCGAGACCGTCGTGATCGATTGGGGGCTCGCGAAGGCGCTCGACGAGCCGAACGACGACGACACCGCGCCGACGACGGTGACGAGCGACGATGACGACCTCAAGACCCGCGCCGGCAGCGTGTTCGGCACGCCGGGGTTCATGCCGCCGGAGCAATTGCTCGGGTCGCCTGCCGACAAACGCGCCGATGTCTACGCGCTCGGCGCGACGCTCTACTACTTGCTCGCGCGGCGCGTGCCTCATCACAGCAAGCGCGCGATCGACATGATGGAAGCAGCGCTCGCGGGTCCACCCACGCCGATCGGCGAGCTCGTTGCGGGGCTGCCGCCCGAGCTGTCGACAATCGTCGACAAGGCGCTCGCACACGATCCAAAGGCCCGCTACGCGGATGCCGGCGAGCTCGCCGAGGATCTGCAGCGGTTCCTGACCGGCCAGCTCGTCGCATCGCACCACTACTCGACCCGCGAACGGATCTTCCGGTTCATTCGCCGCAATCGGGCGCCGGTCGCGATCGCCGCGATCGCCATCGTCGCTCTCGCGGTCGGCGCACGCATCGCGATCGGCCGGATCGTCGACGAACGCGAGCTCGCTCTCGAGCAGCAGCACGTGGCTGAGCAAGAGCGCGCAGAAGCGAATCTGCGGTCCGACGAGCTCACGCTCAAGGAGGCGACGAGCGAAGCGAGCAACGATCCGACGCTCGCGGTCGCGCTCGTCAAGCGGTTGGCGACCGGCGACCAGTGGCGAGAGGTTCGCGCGATCGCGCAGGCCGCGCGGCAACACGGCGTCGCGTTCACGATCCCGGCCTCGCCGCACACGCTATCGATCGCGCTGCTCGGCGATGGCCACTCTGCGATCACCAGCGGCGATGACGGCGTGGTCCGCGTCGTCGACCTGACGAGCCGCACGTCGCACGTGCTCGCCGAGCTCGGTGGCCCGACGCGCGCGGTGCTCGCCGATAGCGAACGACTCGCCGTCGCGTTTCGCGATCGCGAGATTTCAGTGATCCCGATCGCGGGAGGCCGGACTCAGCTGGTCAGCGCGCCGACCGCGATCAAGCAGCTCCAAGCGGTCGGAACCACGCTGTACTGGCTCGACACCGACGGCGCGGTCTACGCGCAATCGCTCGCGAGCGCGACACCGACCCGCCTCGCGCTGACCGAGCCGACCGCGGTGATCGCGGCATCGCCCGACGGCGCGTGGCTGCTGATCGGCGGCACGCAGCACGTGCGGGTGTTCGCGACCGACCACCTCGATGTTGTCCCCGAGCCCGCGTTCTCGGGCCTGTGCAAGGGTCTGTCGTGGGCGACCGACTCCGAGCGGTTCGTCATGCTGGTCGACGACGACATCGATCAAGTCCTGGTCGACCGCGGCTACCTGCATCTGTTGGAGCGCAGGCTGGTCGGCAAGCAATACGCCGGTCTCGCGGTCGGCTCGACATTAGTCGCGGCCGGGCCGCTCGGCATCCAGTTCAAGAGCAACCTGCGCGCGGGGACGAAGCCATTCGCGGACGCCACCCTCGGGTTGTACGAGACGACCGGCGCGCGTTTCGTGACCGGTGGTGTGCACGGCGCGATCGCAGTGTTCA
>CAZDGY010000427.1:0-5853 GCA_964504685.1 uncultured Kofleriaceae bacterium
GACGTGGACCTCTTGGATCTCGCGGACCTTGCCGTCGACGCTCGGATGACCGTTCCACCACGCCGACGTCGCGAGCGAGACGACGAACAGCGCCACTGCTGCGAGCGCAAGGAGCGCGCCGCCGAGCCGTGGATTCATACCCTAAAAGCGTATCACGCGGCGGTGCCGATCGCGTCGAGCGCGGCGCTCGGTGAGGCGGTCACGCGAAAAAGTGCGCGGACCTCCGCTCGCAACACACCGGCCACGACCGCGTGGTCGAGAAAACCGCTCAGCCGGTCCCAGAACCCCTCGACGTCGAGAAACACGATCGGCTTGGCGTGATAGCCGATCTGGATCCCGGTCAGGATCTCGAATGCTTCCTCGAGCGTGCCGAACCCGCCGGGAGCGACGACGAACGCATCGGCGAGGGCGAACATCATCGCCTTGCGCGCGTGCATCGTGTCGACGACGTGGAGCTCGGTCAGCCCACCGTGCGCGACCTCCTGATCGACCAGCTCGCGCGGGATCACCCCGACGACCCGCGCGCCGTTCGCGAGCGCGACATCAGCCAGCGTGCCCATCAAGCCGCGGTGCGCGCCGCCGTAGACCAGCGCGTGGCCGCGTCGCGCGAGCTCGACGCCGAGCTCGACGATCGCGTCGACGAACGCGGGCTGGCCAGGCGAAGACGACAAGAACACGCAGACCGACGTCACGGTCGCGATGGTAGTCTGCCGGCGTGCCCGATGCACTGACCTGGCACGATCGCGCATTCGCCGAGCTGACGACCGCCGAGCTCTACGCGATCGTCGTGTTGCGCGAGCGAGTGTTCGTCGTCGAGCAAGCCTGCGCGTATCAAGACGCAGATGGCTACGATCCGCGGGCGCGCCATCTGTGGGCCGAGCGCGGCGGCGCGATCGTCGCGTATCTCCGGATCTTGCCCGCCGGCGAGAAGTACGCCGAGGTCAGCATCGGTCGCGTGATCACCGCGATCGAAGTGCGTGGCACCGGCATCGGGCGCGAGCTGATGCGACGCGGCCTCGCGCTCGCCGGTCCGGTGGCAGTCCGGATCAGCGCGCAGGCGCACCTACAACGGTTCTATGGCGAGATCGGATTTCGGCCGGTTTCTGAAATTTATGAGGAGGACGGCATCCCTCATATCGAGATGCTGCGGCCCGACCAGCTCGCTAACGCTTAACGAACCGACCGCTACCCGTTGGCTACTCGGGCCACGCCCGCCGGTGCTCTACCGTCGATGCTATGGCCAAGCCCGTCCACAAGCTCGCACCGCACGGGCGAGCACCCACCGAAAGGGAAGAGCCGCAGCCGTTCGAGGTCACCGGCGTGGTGCCGCTCGTCATCGTCGATCCGCCGGCGTTGCCGACGGCGGGCCTGGTCTGTGTGATCGGTGACCAACTCGGCCGTACGTTCCGGCTCGGCACCGCGCCGGTCGTGATCGGCCGCGGCGCGGTCGACATCGTGCTCGCGGCGACCGACGTGTCTCGTCGCCATGCGCAGCTGATCTGCGACGGTGACAGCTTCGTGCTCGAGGATCTGTCGAGCGCGAACGGTACGTTCCACAACGGCACGCGCGTCGACCGCGTTGCGCTGCGCGTCGGTGATCGCATCCAGATCGGCGGCTCGATCTTTCTATTCGCGCAGCACGACGAGCTCGAAGAGCGGATGCGGCGGCTGCAGCGGCTAGAAACGATGGGCTCCCTCGCCGGCGGGCTTGCGCACGATTTCAACAATACGCTCGCGGTGATCATGGGCGAGCTCGAGATCGTCGAAGCCGCGATCGCGCTCGACGCGAGCGATGCCCAAGAAGCGCTCGAATCGATCCGGCAGGCGACGACGTCGGCGATCGCGGTCGCGAAGCGCTTGATGCGGCTGGGTCGGACCGACGATCTCCAATTCGAGCGCGTGTCGCTGTCGCATCTCGTCGAGAAGCTCGTGGCGATCATGCGGCGACAGCACGGCGCGAGCATCGCGATCGCGACGAAGGTGCAGCCCGATCTCGTGGTCCGCGGCTCACCCGAAGAGCTGCACCAGTCGCTGCTCAACCTGTTCGTCAACGCGCGGGATGCGATGCCGGGCGGCGGCACGGTCGTGGTCGAGGCGCGAGCGGTCTACTGCGACGCGCGAACCGCGATGGCGCGCAATCTGCCGGCCGCCGGCCACTATGTCGAGCTCGCGATCGCCGACACCGGCTGCGGCATGGACGAAGCCACCCTGTCCCGCGCCTTCGAGCCGTTCTTTACGACCAAGCTCGGCAAGGGCAACGGCCTGGGGCTCGCGATGATTCACGGCAGCGTGCGCCGGCACGGCGGGGCGATCGAGGTCGAGTCGGTCGTCGGCGTCGGTACGACGTTTCGTTTGCTGCTCCAGCAAGAGCGCGACGAGCAGGGCTGAACCGCGGCGACAACGTGTGGTAAATGACGCGGATGCGCATGATCCTCGTCGGGCCACCGGGAGCAGGGAAGGGCACGCAGGCCGCCCGCCTCGTCGACACGTTTCGCATTCCGCACATCTCGAGCGGCGACATGCTGCGAGCGGCGGTCAAAGAAGGCACCGCGATGGGCCAAGAGGCCGACCGGTACATGAAGGCGGGCAAGCTCGTGCCCGACAACGTCGTGATCGGCATGATCCTCGAGAGGATCGCGAAGCCGGATTGCGCCGGCGGGTTCATGCTCGACGGCTTCCCGCGCACGGTGCCGCAGGCCGAAGCGCTCGACGCCGCGCTGACCAAAGCGAACGTCGCGCTCGATGCGATCGTGCTGATCGAAGTCGCCGACGATCTCATCCTCGAGCGCGTCACCGGTCGGCGGTCCGATCCGAAGACCGGCACGATCTATCACACGAAGTACAACCCGGCACCGTCTGGGCTCGAAGTCGTGCAGCGCAAAGACGATACCGCCGAGGCGTGCACCGAGCGGCTCGTCAAGTATCACGGCGAGACCGAGCCGATCTTGCCGTTCTACGAGCGCCAAGGCATCTTGAAGCGAGTCGATGGCGTCGGCTCGCTCGACGAAGTCTCGGCGCGCATTCGCAAAGTGCTCGGCAAGTAATGGCCGGCTTCGATCACAAGACGTTCGACGCCAAGTGGCAAGCGTACTGGGAGCGCGAGCAGACGTTTCTGACGCCGACCGATCGCACGAAGCCCAAGTACTACGTGCTCGACATGTTCCCCTATCCGTCGGGCGATGGCCTCCACGTCGGCCACCCGAAGGGCTACACCGCGACCGACGTCGTCGCGCGCGCGAAGCGGATGATGGGCTTCAACGTGCTGCGCGTGATGGGCTGGGACAGCTTCGGCTTGCCGGCCGAGCGCCGCGCCGAACGCACCGGCGAGCATCCGTCGGTGATCACCGCGCGCAACATCGCGACGTTCAAGAGCCAGCTCGTGAGGCTCGGCCTGTCGTACGACTGGACGCGCGAGATCACGACGAGCGAGCCGAAGTACTACAAGTGGACGCAGTGGATCTTCGAGGTGCTGTACGAGCGCGGGCTCGCCTATCGCGCCGAAGTTCCGGTGAACTTCTGTCCGGCGCTCGGCACCGTGCTCGCGAACGAAGAAGTCCACGACGGCAAGTACATCGAGACCGGCGATCCGGTCGAGAAGCGGCTGATGCGCCAGCTCATGCTGCGAATCACCGAGTACGCCGATCGCTTGAACGACGATCTCGCCGGCCTCGACTGGCCGGTCGGCACGCTCAAGATCCAACACGATTGGATCGGCAAGTCGATCGGCGCGAACGTCGTGTTCGAGGTCGTAGGCGGCAACGAGCCGATCACCGTGTTCACGACGCGCCCCGACACGTTGTTCGGGGGCACCTGGGTCGTGCTCGCGCCCGAGCACGCGTTGGTCGATACGATCACGACGCCGGCGCAGCGCGCCGCGGTTGCCGCGTATCGCGAGCAAGTCGCCAAGCGCAGCGAGCGCGATCGCACGACCGAAGCGGCGGATGCGCCGAAGACCGGCGTCGCGACCGGCGCGTTCGCGGTCAACCCGGTCAACGGCAAGCACATCCCGATCTGGATCGCGGACTACGTGCTCGCGAGCTACGGCACCGGCGCGGTGTTCGCGTGCCCGGCGCACGACGAGCGCGATCACGCATTCGCGACGAAGTTCGGCCTGCCGATCATCGAGGTCGTCAAGGGAGGCGCGAACGTTCAGACCGAGGCTTATCTCGGCGACGGCCCGCATGTGAACAGCGAGTTCCTCGACGGGCTCGATGTCACCGCCGCGAAGGCCAAGGTCATCGCGTTCCTCGAAGGCAAGCAGCTCGGCGCGCAGAGCATTCGCTACAAGCTGCGCGACTGGTTGTTCGCGCGCCAGCGCTACTGGGGCGAGCCGGTGCCGCTGATCGAGCTCGCCGACGGCACGACCAAGCTGGTGCCGAAGGATCAACTGCCGGTCGTGCTGCCGCGGATCGACGAGTACAAGCCGACCGCCGATGGCTTGCCGCCGCTCGCGCGCGCCAAAGAGTGGGTGAAGACCACCGATCCGGACACCGGCGCGCCCGCGACGCGCGAGACCAACACGATGCCGCAGTGGGCGGGCTCGTGCTGGTACTACCTGCGGTTCATCTCGCCGGACCGCGACGATGTCGCGTGGGATACCGCCGAAGAGAAGTATTGGATGCCGGTCGACTTGTACGTCGGTGGCTCCGAGCACGCGGTGTTGCACCTGCTCTACGCGCGGTTCTGGCACAAGGTGCTGTACGACGCCGGTTATGTCTCGACGAAGGAGCCGTTCCAGCGGCTGTTTCATCAAGGCATGATCCACAAGACGTCGTTTCGCGACGCGCGCGGCAAATACCACGGCGACAACGAAGTCGAGCAGCGCGACGGCGCTTGGTACTTGAAGGGCACGAGCGACGTCGTCGAGACCAAGCTCGATAAGATGAGCAAGAGTCGCTACAACGTCGTCAACCCCGACGACATGTGCGCGGAGTTCGGCGCCGATGCGATGCGGATGTACGAGCTGTTCATGGGCCCGCTCGAAGACGGTGTCGAGTGGGAGACCAGCGGCGTCGCCGGCACGCGGCGGTTCCTCGATCGCCTGTGGCGGCTGCTGATCGACACCGAGACCGACTCGTTGAGCGGCAAGGTCAGCGAAGACGCGCCGACGACGAACAAAGAGCTCGAGCGCGCGCTGCACGCGGCGATCAAGAAGGTCACGACGTCGGTCACCGACTTGCGGTTCAATACCGCGATCGCCGAGATGATGGTGTTCGTCAACGAAGCGACGAAGGCGACCGCGATCCCGCGCGCGTGGTTCGAGATGTTCGTGAAGATCATGTCGGCGTTCGCGCCGCATCTCGGCGAGGAGCTGTGGCAACGACTCGGGCACACGACGTCGATCGCCTACGAGCCATGGCCGGCGTTCGACGAAGCGAAGCTCGCGCGCGACGTGATGGTCATCGCCGTCCAAGTTTCGGGCAAGCTGCGCAGCGAGATCGAAGTGCCGCTCGATGCGAGCGAGAGCTCGATCCTGTCGCTCGCGAAGGCCGACGACAAGGTTCAGCCCTACCTCGCGGGCAAGGCGATCAAGCGAGAAATCTACGTGAAGGGTCGGCTCGTCAACCTCGTAGTCTGAGCCCGAGTCGAGCTGATATGCTCGCTGGGATGAAGGCTGCGTGGGTGGCGGCGGTTGTCGTTGCGACGGTAGCGACCGCTCGCGCCGAGGTTGGCGCGTTGCCCGGCGCCCCGCCGGAGCCCGAGTCGACGACGCCCGATCCGATGTCCGGCAAGCTCGCATGGGCGGTCGGCGCCGATCTCACGCACGCTACGACCGCGCTCGCGAACGCATGGGGCTCGACGGTATTCGGCGAGATCGGGTTGCACATCGACAGCATCACGACGATCGGGTTT
>CAZDGY010000428.1:0-2716 GCA_964504685.1 uncultured Kofleriaceae bacterium
CCGACGATCGTGAACGCGCGAGCGCCACCGATCTTGCCCTCGTCTACTTGGTAACCCTCTTCCGCTGCGAGCCGGCGGGCGAGCTTGACGCTCTCGCGCAGCACGCCATCGTTCTTTTCATACCTCGTAACAAATACGCTAACGACGTCTTTATCCTCGACACGGCCGCGCTTCTCGGCGTCCTCGGCGATGTAGCTCGCGGTGTACGCCTCGGCCTTGTTGTTCTCGACCCAGACCTCGACGTCGAGGACTGGCTGATATCGTCGGTACTTCCACGCTCCGATATCGCCTTCGATCACGCCGCGTTTCGGTACCGGCGGGCGGCCACCGCAGGCCCCAAGACCCGTGACCACAAGCGCGAGCGCTACGGCGCTCAAAAGCAGTTGGCGCATCTAACGTTATGGTACCTCGATCCTTGCGTTGACAGCCGAACCGCTTCCCTTAATAGTCCCGCCCATCTATGGCGAGCCATCTGTTCTCCTCTGAATCGGTCACCGAAGGCCATCCCGACAAACTCTGCGACGCCGTCTCGGACTCGATCCTCGACGCTTGCTTGGCAGTCGATCCGCTCAGCCGCGTCGCGTGCGAAGCGGTCGCCAAGACCGGCTTCGTGCTGGTCGCCGGTGAGATCACGACGAAGGCGACGCTCGACTTCCAGAAGATCGTGCGCACCGCCGTTCGTGACATCGGGTTCACGAGCTCGGAGATGGGCTTCGATGCCGACACCTGCGCCGTCATGGTCGCGGTCGAGCAGCAGTCGCCCGACATCGCGCAAGGCGTCGATCGCGGCGATCCGACCAAGCAAGGCGCCGGCGATCAGGGCCTGATGTTCGGCTACGCGTGCGACGAGACCAAGGAGCTGATGCCGCTGCCGATCCAGCTCGCGCACCAGCTCGCGGCGAAGCTCGCCGAGGTTCGCAAGAAGAAGGTCAAGGGCATCGACTGGCTGCGGCCCGACGGAAAGACCCAAGTCTCGGTCCGCTACGACGACGGCGTCGTCACCGGCATCGAGGCGATCGTCGTCTCGACCCAGCATGACGACAAGGTCAAGCAGAAGACGATCGAGGAAGCGATTCGCGAGCTCGTGATCAAGCCGATCGTTCCGGCGAAGTTGATCTCGAACAAGACGAAGTTCCACGTCAACCCGACCGGCCGGTTCGTCATCGGCGGACCGCAGGGCGACACCGGCCTCACCGGCCGCAAGATCATCGTCGATACCTACGGCGGCTACGCTCGCCACGGTGGCGGCGCGTTCTCGGGCAAGGATCCGAGCAAGGTCGATCGCTCGGCCGCTTACTACGCGCGGTACATCGCGAAGCACGTCGTCGCGTCGGGCCTCGCCCGCCGTTGCGAAGTTCAGTTCGCGTACGCGATCGGCGTCGCCGAGCCAGTGTCGATGCTCGTCGACACCTTCGGCACTGGTATCGTGTCGGACGACAAGCTCACCAAGGCCGTGCTCGCGACGTTCGATGCGCGTCCCGGCATGCTGATCCAAGAGCTCGACCTCCGCCGTCCGATCTTCCGCAACACCGCGGCATACGGCCACTTCGGCCGCGAGCTGCCGGACTTCACGTGGGAGAAGACGCCGCTGATCGAGAAGCTCAAGGGCCACGCGCACGCCGGCAACGGCCATGCGACGAACGGCAACGGCAAGCACGCGGCGAAGAAGCCGGCGAAGGGCCAAAAAGCCGCCGCCGTCGCACGCGCGTAGCGCACGAATTCACTGCCGAGCGGGTGACTCGCTCGGGTACTGCCGCTGCACGTTGTCGAACACTTGCTGCATCAGCGGCTTCAGGTGCTCGATCATCGGGGCGACCCGCCGCTCCATGTCGTCACCGTGTGCAGCCGCATAGGCGGCGAGCCGGCGGGCGAGCGCATCGGGGGGACCGGCCGCGTCGTACAGCGCTTGGAAGTACTCCGGTCGTGGCCGAAACCCGACTGGCGTGAGCGACTTCACTGCCTCGTCAGCTTCGTCACGACTCGCGAACCGCTCGGCCGCGACGTGACGCGCATCGGCAGTGACCTGCTTCTCCATCGCGTCGTACCAGCGTCGCAAGAGCTCGTCGTCGGACAGCGTTGCCGCTCCGCCGCTGCAACCGACCGCGAATACCAGAGCGAGCGCGCGTTGCCACATGCCGCGGGCGTCTTCTAGATCGGCGGCGTGAGGTTGATGATGTGGGCGCCGGGCGGCGGGAACCCGGGCGGCATGCCGTTGCTGACGTCCGGCGTCGGCTCGTCCTCGGCATGGTCGATGCGTTTCCAGGTCGCAGCGACCTTCGCGTGCACAGCGATGACGTCGGTGGAGTCGCCTTCGCCTTTAGCGAACCGCGCGCGATTCTCGGCGAGCGCTGGATTCTTGCTGCCCGACAGGGTGAGCGCCTGATCCTCGATGCGCAGAGCGTCGTCGCGATCGCCGTGGACGTGGAAGCACTCCGCGAGCGTGTCGAGCATGTCCGGACTCTTGCTATCGCCGAGCGTGCGCTTGGCGGCCGCGAGCGCTTCGTCTTTCGCGCCGGCCGCGAGCGCGACGTAGAGCAGGCCGTTGACGACCGAAGGATCAGTCTGCACCGCGAAGACCTTCGTGAACACGGCGTGGATGTCTGACGGCGCTGCGCCGGAATCGACCGTCGCGAGCATGAGATCGTGCTCGCCGACCGAGCCGGGCGCGCCGCTCGCGAGCTCGAGCTTCTCGGCGACGAGTTGCTGCTTCCACAGC